>CAYUJA010000015.1:0-15577 GCA_964444875.1 uncultured Acidimicrobiaceae bacterium
CTCAGTCTCCATCGGGTGCGAACAGCAGGGGTTCGCCTCTCCTGCCGTTCATCCAGGCGTTGGCGCTCTGGAGTGCCTTGCCTGGTGGCTGAACGGTCAGCAACTCGATGCTGCCGCCATCGAACCCTGCGACCACATTTCCGCCAACGAGGACGATCGCCCCGGGGTCGGCGTGTGCCTCGGAGGGGGCGGCCCGATGCACCCTGAGATCCCCTGTCTCGGTTCGGATCCACGCTCCCGGCCGTGGAGAGAACGCCCTGACAGCGCGCTCAGCTTGGGCGGGACTCCACGATGCAGCGAGACGGGCCGCGTCCTTCGTGAGCTTGGCCGCATGTGATCCCCCTGTGGTGAGTTGGGGTACCGGTGTGCGGCGGTCGGTGAGGTACTGCGGAATCGCCCGGTCGACGAGCGCAGCACCGAGGTACGACAGCCGTGCGGTGAGGCTCCCCCCTGTTTCGTCTGGCCCGATGGGGGTCGCGATCTCGTCGAGGATCGGACCTGTGTCCAAGCCGTCGTCGATCTTCATGAGCGATACCCCCGTCCGGGCATCTCCGGCGGCGATCGCTCGCTCTACGGGTGCTGCGCCTCTCCAACGCGGAAGAAGGGAGAAGTGGACGTTCAAGAACCCGTACGGCACCCTGGACAGCGTTTCTGCAGGCAGTATCTGCCCATAGGCGACGACCAGGCCGAGTGTCGGCCGGTATTCATCGAGGATCTCGTCGAGGTCTGCCGCCGATTCTGGCTGGCGCACGGTAAAGCCGAACTGTTGTGCAGCGACCTTGACGGGAGGAGGGATCTTCGTGGATCCGCGCGCACCCCTGCGGTCGGGTTGTGTGATGACGAGGTCGACGTCTTCAACATCGGCAAATGCGGCAAGGCTCGGCACGGCTGCCGCCGGGGTGCCGAGGAACACTCCAGACATCACGCACCCCCCGATGTGCGAAGCGACTCTTCTCGCAGTTCCTTGAGCGCCTGTTTCTTCGTCCGGCCACCAAGATGGCTGAGCAGCAGCAATCCCGACAGGTGATCGATCTCGTGCTGAAGCACTCTGCCCAGGAGTTCATCGCCTTCGTACATCACAGGATCACCATGCAGGTCGAACCCTTCTGCTCTGGCGTAGTCGTATCGTTTGATGTCCCAGTACTTGCCGGGTATCGAGAGGCAACCCTCTTCGAACTTCCACTTCCCCACCACCTCGACGATCGTCGGGTTGACCATGAGGAACGGCCCCTCCCCGATGTCGGCGACGAACACCTGCTTGGACACGCCGATCTGGGGTGCAGCCAACCCGACGCCTGGAGCGTTGTACATCGTTTCGAACATGTCGTCCGTGAGGCGTTTGAGGTCCTCATCGAACGCGGTGACCGGGCGCGCTTGCATGACAAGCACGGGATCGGGGAACGTTCGGATCGGATAGATGGCCATCGGCGGTCAGCTTACAGCCGTCAGCTTTCAGCTCTCAGCCAGCAGGGGTTCAGCACCGTATAGCGACGCACCCCGCAAGATCGCCTGGCGATGATGACGGTCGCCTTCTTCCTTCCGGCTGACGGCTTCGCGTTATCCCCCTACATCGTCGCAGGGCTCCTCTGTTATCCCCCTTGAAAGGGGGATGGCTGAAGGCTGACGGCTGACGGCTGTCAAAGATCTATCGGGTCGACGTCGATGCGGACGCGGGCGCCTTTGTCACGCAGGATCCCGATCGTCGAGCGCAGGGCAACACGCGCTTTGGTGAGGTCTGGGCCCTGGATCAGCCATCTGTCCCGATCACGCATGGATGCCGGCCCCAGCACGCGGGCATCACCGCCGATAGCGGTCACGATCGTGTCCCCGACGGAGACGGCGCGATCGATCTCGAGAGCGATGAGTTCACCGTGGGGTGGGAACATCGAGGCACGCCGCTCCAACATGAGATCCTCGAGGAAGGGACCCGAACGCCCGGACCGTAGTGCTGCCACGATCGGCTGGTCGGCCACAGCGGTTTGGACCATGAGCCTGTTCCCCTTGCCCCTGTGCACGAGTTGAGCGAGGCGCACGAGGAGTCGAAAAGCGTCTTCGGAGGCCCTGTACGTGGGAGCATGGGCCATGCCGTCGATGTCGACGGCAACAGCGAGCGCGACTCTACGGTGTCCGATGAGGTCGCGTTCGGACCCGACCGTCACGAGCTTGTTGTCACCCGCCACACCAACATCTTCGTGCACCGATCTCGCTATCGCATCGCGCACAGAGCCGATCCCGGCCCCGAGGGGCTCGAAACGTTGTTTGCCGCAGTTCGTGCAGACACCGAGTTCGGCGCCACAACGCCGGCATTCGCTCGTGCGTGATGCTGCGGTGTCACACACCGAACAGCGCCTGAGTTCGCCACAAGCGATGCATCTGAACGCCGGGGCGTACCCCCGTGACGGCACGAGGACGAACACGTCCTCCCGCCGTCGAACTGCCGCCGATATGGCACCGGACGTCCTCTCGAGCACCACGGTGCGTGACGGTGGTTCGTGGGACCGGTCGACGACCTCGACGAGTGGCCACTGTCGTGCGGGCGGAGCGACCACGGTGGCTCCGGTTGCGATCGTTTCGAGGGTCGGTACCGGTCCGACGAACGCGAGGTCGAAGCCTTCGGCTCTGGCACGAGCGATCAGCACCTCCCGTACGCCGAGCGTCGGTGTCGACGGTGACTTCATCACCCGTCGGCCATCCTCGACGACAACACCGATACCGATGCGCGCCACCGGCCACAGCATCGTCTCCCTGGTGCCGATGAGCAGCGTCGGTGGTCGGTTCGCAGCCCTCCCCCACGACCGTGTGGCCTCTTTCCCCTCAGATGCCGACGTCGCCAGAGCGACCGCGTCACCGTAGGTCGCCCGCAATTCGGAGGCCATCGTATTGGCTTCCTGCACGCTGGGTACGACGACCATGGCGCTCTCGCCGTTTCCCAGAGCGCCCTCGACCAGTGACGCCACATGGCCAACATGAGAGTGCGCATCCGAGATGATCGATGTGAACGTGGGTGTGAGGGTCGCGCGATCGTCAACCTCGTGGAAGACGATGCGAGGAACGTTCGGCGGGACCGTGCGCTTCATAATGGTCGACATAGGTGAGACGTAGTGGATCGCAGCCCATCTCAGTACACCGAGCATTCGCTCGTCGAAGCTCGCGATGGTGCCGCTCACCCCATCGATCGGCAACAGTGTGCGGTCGGCCGGGGCGTCGAAGATCGCGGTGACGAACCCCTTCATCCGCCTGCCGGACACCCGTATGCGCACCCGTGAGCCGATGCGTACGTCGAGGCCTTCGGGGATCAGGTACGAGAAACCGTCATCAACAGCGAATGAGGGGATGTCCGGTACGACCTGGCATGCTTTCACGGTCGTGCGCTGTGTCCCCGGAGTTCGATGACCGCGTCCCAGATGGCATCGGCGACGGCAGTTTTGCGCATCAGTGGCAGCGGCGTGACCTCGCCGTCCGGGGTGATGAGGGCGACTTCATTGGAGTCCGAACCGAACCCGGAACCCTCGATCGACACATCGTTCGCAACGAGCAGGTCGACCCCTTTGCCCCGGGCCTTGTCCAGTGCCCCATCGAGCGAACCCACCTCGGCCGCGAACCCGACGAGGAAGGGCCGGGGATCAGACTCGTGAACACCCTTGAGGACATCGGGGGTGGGTGCGAGGTCGATGTGTGAGATGCCGTCCGTCCTGCGTAGTTTGTCGTCTGTGCTCTCGGCAGGGCGGAAGTCCGCGACCGCCGCGGCCATGACCGCAATCGAACATGTCGGCGCGTGTTGCCACGCCACTTCCGCCATCTCCGAAGCGGATTCAACGGCGATGAAGTCGATGCCTGCGAGGTCGTCGGGAGGCGGGGCAGCCGACACGAGGACGACCCGTGCCCCGCGGTTCACGGCGGTGCTCGCAAGGGCGTTGCCCATCTTCCCGCTGGAACGGTTCCCGATATAGCGGACGGGGTCGATCGCTTCTCTGGTGCCTCCGGCCGTGACCAGGACGGATTCGCCTTCGAGGTCGCCACGGCCGAGCACGTCGGCGACCACGGCAACGATGGTGTCGGGGTCGCTCAGCCTTCCGACGCCCTCGTCGCCACCAGCTAGGGCCCCGGATTCCGGCGGCACGATCGTGTAACCGAACTCTGTGAGGGTGGAGATGTTCGCACGGGTGGCAGGGTGCTCCCACATCTCTGTGTGCATGGCCGGTGCGATGACCACCGGAGCTCTGGTGGCCATGACCGTCGCGACCAGGGCGTTCGAGGACTCACCGTGGGCGATCTTCGAGATGGTGGCGGCCGTGGCTGGGGCGATGACGATCACGTCGGCCCATGCCGCAAGGGTCGTATGGGGTGAGACATCCTCGCCGGAGAACAGGTCGGTCAGCGGTTCGCGGCCGGTGAGCGCTGCGAAAGTCGCAGGCCCAACGAAACGCTGAGCTGCGGTGGTCATCACGGTGCGCACCTGTGCGCCGTGTTCTATGAATCGTCGAGCGATGTACGCGGCTTTGTAGGCGGCGACTCCCCCGGTAACGCCGAGGACGATGCGCCGCCCGGCGAGCATTGTCTACTCCTCGACCGGAGCGATGACGACCTTGTCCTCGATGATCTCCTCGAGGGCGATCGACAGCGGTTTGCGTGCCAGCGAATGGACCTGTGGCGGTACGTAACCCCCGAGGCCGGCGCCCAGTTCGTTGAAGTAGGCGTTGATCTGGCGTGCTCTGCGCGCAGACAATACGACAAGGCCGAAACGAGATCCCGTCTTTTCGACAAGGGCTCCGACTGGCGGTTCGACCATCATATCTGCGTTCTCCTCATGCTGGGCAAGTGGTGTAACAAAGCTACAGACCGCGCGCTGAAGCGCTCGGGCTGTTGAGTATACCGAGAACCCGGGCGATCGCGGCATCGAGTCCCCGGTTCTCCACGATGTAGTCGTATACGTCTGGCGCCTCAGCGATCTGGTGTGCAGCGACGGCGAGTCGTTTCTCGACGTCGACCTCGGCCGTATCGCCGCGCCCTCTGAGGCGTGTCTCGAGTTCCTCGAGATCGGGGGGTGTGATGAAGATCATCACCGCATCACCGTATGCCTGCTTGACCTGTTTGGCTCCCTCGTTCTCGATGTCGAGGATCACGTTGGATCCCTGGTCGAGGGCTGTTTCGACCTGGTTCCGCAGCGTGCCGTAGAGGTTGCCCCCGTACTCGGCCCACTCGAGGACGCGGCTCCCCGTGATGGCGTCGAGGAACTCCTGCCTATCTACGAAGTGGTAGTCCACACCGTCTGTCTCCCCGGGCCGGGGCAGGCGCGTCGTTGCTGATACCGAGAACACGGCGTTGGAACGTTCGATGATGGCGTCGATGATGCTCGACTTGCCAACCCCCGACGGCCCGGAAATGACGATGAGCTTGCCCTTACGAGAAGCGCTCAACGAGTTGCTCTTTCTGGTTCTTGCCGAGGCCTCTCAGCGTGCGCCCGTCGGCGATACCGATATCTGCAAGCAGGCGTTCCGTTGAGACCTTCCCCATTCCGGGCATAGCGGCAACGATCGCCTTGACCTTCGCCCCTGCGACGAGGTCATCAGCTTGTGCACGTTCGAGCACGTCGTTGAACGTGAGGCTTCCCGTCTTGAGCAGATGTTTGATCTCTGCCCGGACTCTCCTGGCCTCACCTGCGCGGGCGAGGGCCGCAGCGCGCTGTTCGTCTGTCATCTCCGGCAGCATGTGATCTCCTTCTCACGGTCACATCGTATCAATCCTGGGGCGCCGACGCCGCTACGGCCTCAGCGATCGCCGCTGCCGCTTTCGCCGGGTTGGGTGCTGTCGTGATCGGTCTGCCGACTACGAGGTACGTTGCACCTTTCGCTATCGCCTCGGCGGGAGTCGCTGTTCGGGCCTGATCGTCGTGTGCGGCCCCCTGGCGGATTCCCGGCACCACGGTGATCATGTCGGGAGCTGATTGATGAACGACGTGGAGTTCCAGCGGTGAGCAGACGACACCCTCGCATCCGCTCGCCGCAGCGACACTCGCCATCTTGGATACGAGCTGGCCCGGGGTTCTGTCGATACCGATGCGTTGCAGGTCGTGTTTATCCAGAGACGTCAGAACCGACACACCGAGGATCCCGGACCGGGCATGGCCCGTCCCTTTCGCCAGGCCCGTGACAGCTGCCTCGAGCATCGCCTGGCCGCCACCGATGTGGGCGGTGACCCATCGCGCACCGTGGAGCGCAAGGCGCTCGGCCGCCATCTCCACCTGGGACGGGATGTCGTTGAGTTTCGCATCCGCAAACACCGGCAGGCCGAGCCGTGCGAGGGCATCGATGAGTCCGGGTCCCGGCCCGTGGAGCAAGCCGAGGCCGACCTTGAAGGCTCCAACATGCGGTGCAACCTCTTTGGCCATCGTGACCGCTGCTTGGGCGGTGGGAAGATCGAGTGCGACGATGATCGGATTGTGGTCTACCACGGTTCGAACGCTCCTTTGAGGTCGGTGAGTGCTGAGATCGAGTGTCGTGCCATGTACCTGGCGAGGTCCCTGATGATCTTGTCCGCAACCCGCGGTGTCGCGAAATGCGCTGTACCGATAGCCACCGCGTCTGCCCCCGCAAGAACGTACTCGACGACGTGGTCGGCATCGGACACGCCGCCGCAGGCAACGACCGGAGCGTCGGGGAGATCGCGTGAGATCTCGAGTACACACCGCAGCGCTATCGGCCGCACGGCCGACCCCGAGTACCCGCCTACCAGGCCACTGAGGAGCGGCCGACGTGTTTCGGGGTCGATCGCTGCACCCATCACGGTGTTCGCCACCACCAGCCAATCCGCGCCTGCCGACATCGCCGCGTCGGCGACAGGCGCGATCGGCATCGCATCGGGTGAGAGCTTCGCCCCCAGAGGCAGCGTGGTGACCTCCCGCACAGCTTCCACGACCCTGCCGCTCAGGCCGGCGTCAAGGGCGAACGGGCTCCCATCGAGGTTGGGGCACGACAGGTTGATCTCGATCGCGTCGACGTCCGTATCTGCCATCTTCGCCGCGACCTCACGAAAACCGTCGACATCGTGGGCCACGATGCTCCCCCACACCAGCGTCGGTACGTCGGCCAGGCCGGGGGCGACGGTGCCGGCCCACGCGTCGATGCCTGGGTTCTGGATACCGATGCCATTGAGCATGCCGCCGTCGGTCGGCGCGATCCTCGGAGGCGGACGACCTGGCCAAGGCTCAGGTGCGACGGACTTGGCAACCGCCGCCCCGTAAAGCGAGAAGTCGACGGTCCTGGTGAACTCGACGATCGAACCGACCGTCCCCGCAGCGGCGACGAGCGGCGTCGACAACTCGACGGGCCCGAGGCGCACCGCCATGTTCGCCATCACATCACCGCCGATCCGCCGGTCGGGACGAAGCAACCCTGGTTCACGAGACCGAGTAGGTGACGGATCCACGCAGGATCGTTGCCAGCACCTTCCCCTGCATCGTTGCACCCATGTACGGAGCGTTGCGCGACATGGACCGTGTCGTAGTGACCGTCCACTGAGCGGTTGGGTCGAACACGACGATGTTCGCCTCTGCGCCCACACGCAGGGGTCTCCCATGCCCGCTCATCCCTGCGATCTGTGCCGGTACGAGCGACATCGCTGCGAAGAACCTCTCCTGGTCGTCACCGAGGATCTGGTTGGCGACCGAACCGGCCCATTCGAGGCCGATCACGCCGTTGGGTGCGTGTTCGAACGGCACGTCCTGTTCCCTGGGTGCGTGGGGCGCATGGTCGGTTGCGACCACGTCGATGATGCCGGACACGAGACCCGTCCGCAGGGCATCCCTGTCCGACGGTGATCGCAGCGGCGGCATCATCTTGTAGTTGGGGTCCATCGTCGCGACGTCGGTGTCGTCGAACATCAGATGGTGCGGCGTCACCTCGGCCGTCACGTCGAGTCCCGCTGCTTTGGCCTCAGCGATCAGTTCGACACCTCGCGCCGTAGCCACGTGCTGGACGTGGTACCGAACCCCGGTGAGCCTCACGAGCGCGAGGTCTCTGGCGATGACGATCTCTTCGGCCTCAGACGGGATCGCGGCCATCCCGAGGAGGGACGACACGGATCCTTCATGCATGAACCCGTACCGTGAGAGGCTCGGGTCGACCGCATGCTGGGCGACGACACCGCCGAGGTTGGCGATGTACTCCATGGCGAGCCTCAGCACCGCGGCGTCGTCCACGGAGTCCCCGTCGTCGGTGAAGACCCTGACGCCTGCGCTCCACAGTTCGTCGATGTGGGACATCTTGTCGCCCTGGCGCCCCATCGTGATCGCCCCGGCAGGCATCACGTCGGTGAAACCGGCCTGTGTGCCGCGTTGTGCGACGTACATCGCTATCTGCGCGTTGTCTATGACGGGGTCCGTGTTGGGCATCGCCACGACGGCGCCGTACCCGCCTGCAGCGGCAGCTTGGGTACCTGTGGCGATGGTCTCTTTCCACTCGAAGCCTGGTTCCCGCAGATGCGTGTGAAGATCGACGAAGCTCGGCCCTACCCAGGAACCGGCAGCCTCGATCACGGTGTCCGCGGTGAGGCCGTTGCCGATCTCGGCGATCGTGCCGCCTGCTATCCCCACGTCGAGTGTCTCGGTTCCCTTCTCCGTGAGGGCCGATCCGCCTCGGAGCACGATGTCATTCATGTGGCTCACCTCCGAGCAGGTGGAACAGCACCGACATGCGCGCTGCCACGCCGTTGGTCACCTGTTGCAGTATCAGCGCCCGGTGATCGTCGGCGACGTCGTGTGCGATCTCGACCCCTCTGTTCATCGGGCCCGGGTGCATCACCACCGCATCGTCTTTGAGCCTGGCGAAACGTTCGTTGGTCATCCCGTATCTCGCTGTGTATTCCAACAGAGACGGGAAGACCGAGCCGCCCCCTCGTTCGAGTTGGACTCGCAGGAGGTACACGACGTCAACACTGTCGAGGACGGCATCGAGGTCTGTCGTCGTCTTGACCGGCCATCCCTCGGTGTCGAGGGGAAGCAGGGTTGGTGGGCCGACGAGGATCACCTCTGCGCCGAGGGTCGCCATTGCGAAGATGTCCGAGCGTGCGACGCGCGAGTGTTTGATGTCGCCGACGATGGCGATCCGCAAGCCATCGAGCGAGCCGAACTGCTGCTTGATCGTCAGACAGTCGAGCAGGGCCTGGGTCGGGTGTTGGTGCGCACCGTCCCCGGCGTTGATGATCGGGATGTCGAGCCACTCCGCAAGCCTCCACGGTGCACCGGTTGCTCCGTGCCTGACCACCATGAGGTCGACACCCATCGCACGGACCGTGAGCGCAGTGTCCTTGAGGGACTCGCCTTTCGATAGCGACGAGGTCGATGCGGAGAAGGCCATCGTGTCCGCCGAGAGTGCCTTTGCGGCCTTGTCGAAGGACATCTTCGTGCGTGTCGATGGCTCAAAGAACATGGTTGCGACCGTCTTGCCACGAAGGGCAGGAACCTTCGGGATGGGACGGTGCAGGACCTCGAGGAACTCGTCTGCGTCTGTCAGGAGGTCTTCGAGCGTCTCTCTGTCCAGGTCTTCCGTCGTGAGTAGATGTTTCATGTTTGTTCTTCCTCCCCGATCCACACGCCGTCTTGTCCATCGACCTCGGAAAAGCGAACGGATACCCGCTCGCTCTGGGAGGTCGGGATGTTCTTGCCCACGTAGTCCGGGCGTATCGGCAACTGTCGATGGCCACGGTCGACCACGACCGCGAGTTGCACGGCGGCGGGCCTTCCGATGTCGGCGATCGCATCGAGTGCCGCTCTGATCGTCCGACCGGTGAACAGGACGTCATCGGCGAGAACGACGGTCTTGCCGTCGATGTCATCGGGGATGATCGTCGGGCCAAGGCGTGTTCGGGGCCGCAGGTCGAGATCGTCCCGGTACAGTCCGATGTCCAACGACCCTGCCCGGAGCGGTTGTCCCTCGATGGTCGACAGTTCCGATGCGAGGCGGTCGGCGAACGGTTTGCCCCTCGTGGGGATACCGAGGAGCACGACCTCGTCGATTCCCTGGTTGCGTTCGACGATCTCGTGGGCGATACGGCGTGTCACCCGTACGAGGTCGCCTTCGTTCATCACCTGGCGCATGATGTCGCCCCAGATACAACGAAACCGCACACGGGGGTGTGCGGCACTGACTGTGTGCTCATGGTCACTTCCTTCTCGGCCTCACGGGACCGGGTTAAAGGGCTGCTGTCGAAGGTAGAATAACACGCTTGTGATTCAAGGCAAAGCGGGGTCGCCTCCTCAACGCGGAAGCCCCGACGATCCGGGGAAAGATCGGCCTGGTGTGTGATCCGATCGAGGAGAAGGCCACACATGGTGTGGGTGCCGTGCAGGGTCCAATCGCATCTGGTAGCTTGGGCGGGTCCAGCGCGGACGAACCGCCCGTCACCCAGCATCGGGCGCGTCCCCCATGTCGACCCGCGAGGAGATACCCATGGCGACAACCCACGACCGAGATGACGGATCAGCGAAGATCGAGGATCAGGGAACCGCGAGTTCCGGGAAGTCCGGAATGTCTCGGCGTCAGTTCATCCGCATCGGTGCACTGGCCACGGTGACCATCCCCGGACTGTCGCTACTCGTAGCGGCATGCGGCGAGTCCGCCACCGTCGCCACGACCCTCGCAGCGGGAACGGTTCCGGGGAAGCCTGACAAGATCATTGTGCGCACATGGGGGGATCCATGGAAGTCCACCTACGCAGACGGGGCCGGTGCGAGTTTCACAGCCAAGACCGGTATCCCCGTCGAGTTCGATGTCACAGGCTTCAGCGAGATCCAGACGAAGGTGCAACAGGCGGTCGCCGCAGGACAGCGGCCACCGGTCGACGCCATCCTCACGATCGAAGAACGGGCGTTCGCTGCTGGCGCTCAGGGCATCTCCGTGCCACTGACTCGTGACCTCCTCACGAACCTCCCCCAGCTCAGTTCGGTCGCCCTCCCGGCCGACGGTGGCACGAACTACGTGAGCGCTTCGACCTACGCCCAGCCTCTCGTGTTCGCTCCGGATCGTGCCGATCTCCAGCCAGGCATGTCGTGGGACGACATCTGGGATTCCCAGTACGCAGGTCGTTTGTTCGTCACGGACACACCGTCATCGCTCCTGATGCCGGTCGCGGCCATGCTCGGTCTCGATGTCGAGACCGACGATCTCCAGCCCGTGTGGGACAAGATCGCCGAGTTGCGCCCCAACATCGCAGCGACCGGTGATGAGGAGGAGTTCCTGTCGGGGATCGGCGGAGGCGAGTTCGACATCGGCATCACGCTCGCAGCCACCGCGCTCGAGGCTGAAGGGCTCGCCTGGGTCACGCCGAAGGAGGGCTCGACGGTTTCCACGGAGGCGTTCTGGGTACCAGCAGGACTCCCGGTAGAGACCACCTACTGGACTCAGGTCTTCATCAACGAGACACTCGCCGCAGAGAATCAGACGCTCATCGCGGAGAATCTGGGTGAGGTGCCGACCAACCTCAGTGCGACGCTGCCGGATTTCATGGTCGAAGACCCTGCGACGTTCCCGTTCACGGAGGACGACATCGCCAAGTACGCCCTGGTGTTCCCGGTCGAGACCGGAGCGAAGAACAACGATGCGTGGCAGGCGGCGTATACAGCGGCCATCCAGGGGTAGGGATACCGAGTGACGGCAGAAGACCCTGGCACACAAGATGCCACGGCGGGGACGGGTACGGTCCAGAGAGACGAACCCAGGCCGATCGTTGAGCTGGTCGGTGCGGTCAAGACCTACGGCGATGTCGCGGCCATCGATGGTGTCGATCTGGCGATTCGGCCGCGGGAACTGTTCACCCTGCTCGGCCCATCGGGATCCGGCAAGACGACCATCCTGCGCGCTATCGCCGGTCTGGTCGAATTGACCGACGGGGGCCTGTTCATCGACGGCGAGGACGTGCGAAAGACACCAACATACGCCCGGAATATCGGGATGGTCTTCCAATCCCTTGCACTGTTTCCCCACATGACCGTGTTCGACAACATCGCGTTCCCGTTGCGCATGAGGCGTCGTGGCAAGAAGGAGATCGCCAAGCGAGTTCAGGACTCGCTCGACCTCGTCCGCCTTTCAGGTATCGCAGAACGTCGTGTGCACGAACTGTCGGGGGGACAACAGCAACGTGTCGCCCTCGCCCGCTCACTCGTGTACGACCCGAAGCTGCTTCTCCTCGACGAGCCGCTCGGTGCACTCGACAAGCGCCTCCGTGAAGAAATGCAGCTCGAGCTTGTGAGGCTCCACAGCGAGATCGACGTCACGATCGTCAACGTCACACACGACCAGGTCGAGGCGCTGGTCCTGAGCGACCGGATAGGCGTGATGGAGAGCGGCCGTCTCGTCCAGGTCGGAACGCCGGACGAGATCTACCAGCAACCCAGCACACGGTTCGTCGCGGAATTCGTCGGAAGGGCCAACCTGATCGACGGTGTCGGCAAGGCCGACGGTTCGCGTCAATGGGTCGAAACCGCGTCTGGGGTTGCTGTGACGGTCGGCAGTTTGCCACACGGCCCAGGAGGTAACTATTCGGCGTCGTTGCGTGCCGAGCTCGTCGATATGGTCAGACCCGACGAGCAGAGGATGTCGGATGGGCTCCCCGGGGTGGTCACGCTGCGGGTGTTCGAGGGCGAAGCGGTGTACCACGAAGTCGCCGTGCCCGGACTGGACAAACCCATCCGTATCGCCAGCAGGCGCCGCGATCTCTCGATCGGCGACGCGGTAGTGCTCGAGTGGAGGCCCGAAGAGGTCGCCGTCGTCGGAGCGGCCGCTGAGGACGGGGGCTGATACCGATGGCGCCCGACGGCCAACCTCGCGCCTCGGACGTCGGGTTCGGATGGCGCGTCCTCGATGTTGCCATCGCCGTTCGCAGGGCGCTTCGGATCGATCGCCTCGGACGGGTCCGCCCGTACCTGATGTTGGCCCCCGCGCTCCTGCTTATCACCTTCCTCGCCGGAGGGTTGCTCTATCTCGTGTACCTGAGCTTTCACAGCTTCGACACGTTCCTACTCGAACAGGGACCATGGTCCCTCGAGCAGTACCGAAGGCTCATCGAACCGCCGTCAGGTGACTTCATCCGCGACACGCTCGTGCGGACGCTCGGAATCTCGGTCCTGGTGACGGTCGGGGCCGTCGTCTTCGGCTTCCCCGTTGCGTACTTCATCGTGCGGACCCGCAGCAGGCTGATGCGGGTGGTGACGCTCATGTTGCTGCTCGTTCCGTTCCTCATGGGCGAGGTCGTTCGCGCTTTCGGGTGGGCCCTCGTCCTAGGTAGCAACGGGTTGACCGGCTGGGTGGTCTCTTTGTTCGGGAGTTCGAGCGGTGGGATCCTCGGCACGCCCCTGGCGGTGTGGATCGGCATGATGCAGGTTTCGATCCCGCTCGCCACGCTGCTGATCCTCCCCGCGCTGACCCGGATCGAACCGGACCTCGAGAGAGCAGCAGCAACGCTGGGAGCCCCGCCGCACCGCGTGTGGCGCCATGTGGTCGTGCCTCTTTCTCGACCGGGCCTCGCCGGCGCCGCTGCGGTGGTGTTCCTGCTCAGTGTCGCCGAATACGACATGCCTGCGATCCTGGGCCTCGGCAGACTGCCGTTTGCCGCAAACGTCATCCGTTCCATCTACACGCTCCAGAACAACCTGTATCTCGGTTCCGCGCTCAGTGTCGTCCTCACGGCGATCGCGACGGTGCTCGTCCTGGGACTCGTGGCCGCCAGTGGTATCAAGAAGTTGCAACGCAGTTCGGGGGTCTCAGATGGGTAGGGTCATTCGATTCAGCCTCGTTGGGGTTCTGACGCTCGTGGCCCTCCCGATGGTGGTCGTGGTCCTCGGGTCCTTCAGTGCGGGTGACACGTTGTCGTTTCCGCCATCTGGGTTCTCGATCTCGCCGTACCTCGATCTCCTCGACAACGAGGTCATCAGGGTCTCGCTCGTGCGGAGCCTGATCGTCGGAACCATGGTCGTGGTCGTCGCTGTGCTGGTCGGTGTTCCGGCGAGCATCGCCCTCGTGCGCTACAAGGTGCGGTTCAAGATCGCGTTCGGCGCCTATCTCCTGCTGGGTATCACGACTCCGCTCATCGCCACGGCGTTTGCGTTTCTCGTGCTGTACACACGTGCCGGGCTCATAGGCGAGGCGCTCTGGCCGATCGCCCTCGCGATCACGGCAGCCAACCTCCCGTTCCTGATGTTCTCGGTAGGTTCGGCGCTCGCGACACTCGATCCGTCTCTCGAGGAGGCGGCGGCGACACTGGGGGCTGAGGGCATCCAGACGTTCCTCTTCGTGACCCTGCCTGGCATGGCACCTGGGATCCTGTCCGGCACGATCATGATCTTCGTGCTCGGTATATCGGAATTCCTCATATCTCTCATCCTCGCAACGGTCGCCACCCAGACGCTCCCGGTTGCGATCTTCGGAAGCCTTCGAGGTCCCGTACCCCCAACCCTGGCTGCAGCAGCGGGTCTCTACATCATCATCGCCTTCGTGGTTGTGGGCATACTCACCAGCCTCAAGACGACCGAGCAGTTCTTCTACCGCAACGATTGACCCGATGCCGCCGCACACCCCGGCGTCGACGGCGTTCCTTGTTCGTGCCTGGGCGTTGTGGAGACCTGAGGGGCCGGCGAATACGGCCCGACCGGCGGCACCATCATCCAGCCCGTGAGGTGGCTCGTCTACCGATACCACGGCCCAGCCACGAGGCAGAAAGCAGCGGGACCGCAGCGAGCGACTCGAACCCGCGACCTCTGGGTTATGAGCCCGAAACCCGGGACTCGGTAGGTCTCGGGTCTTTCGGCGCTTGGTATCGGTTCATCTCCCCCGAGGCGTGCTCGACATCCTCGGCGACCCTTTCGATTCTCACCAGCATCGCGGCTGATGGAGTGACCTTGCCGCTCAGGTAGGTGCTCAGCCGAGATGCGCTCGTTCCAACGAGTCGAGCGAACTCCCCGTTGGTCAACCGGGACCCGGCAACCGCATCGCGAACGCGGGACGCCACCTCGGCTCGATCTGCGTTCTCCGCTTCGATGCGGGCGTGCTCGATGGCGAGAGTGAACAGCGTGCTCACGCCATCTGGCTCCCGGTAGGAGAGATACTTCTCCACCCGGCGGGCGACGTTTCCCCACGGCGACCGGCGCACCTCGGCGAAGATCGGCTTCCAGTCACTGACGAGTCCCCGGTCGATCACCGTCACGAGCGCCTCGTAGGGCCACGTGCGGACATCGTCTGTCGGTGACGCGTCGACGTTGCGGAACGCGACCGGCATCAGACAGCCCCACTCAGTCGGAGCGCCAGCGAACGACATATCGCGACCACATCATCCCAACGGTGATAGCGCACATCGAGTCTCTTATAGCGGGGTAACTCGTCGATCACCTCGGTGTCAAGCGGCTTTGGCTCGGCGAGCGAGATCACAAGCGACGTCAGGACCGATCCCGGCTCGCCGGACCGATCCACGTAGTAGGCGTCGAGATCGGAGAGTATCTCGACCGCGGTGTCAAGGCCGAGATACTCGGCCAGAGCAACGACATCGAGATAGTCGCGGACAACATTGCGCTGTACGACAA
The DNA here is from genome assembly GCA_964444875.1 of uncultured Acidimicrobiaceae bacterium. Classification (GTDB taxonomy): domain Bacteria; phylum Actinomycetota; class Acidimicrobiia; order Spongiisociales; family UBA5794; genus JAMBLL01. The sequence goes on from CAYUJA010000015.1 coordinate 15,566, forward strand.
GGAACGCCTTGA
>CAYUJA010000016.1:0-15311 GCA_964444875.1 uncultured Acidimicrobiaceae bacterium
CGGAGAACCCTCCGCTATTCCTCTGAGCCACGGAGCTGCGTTGTTCTGTCCATGTGCGTATGGCGACCTTCGGTGGGGTTGTGGGCAGGGTCATCGAGGAACACCTGGCCATCGGCGACATGCAGGAACGCAGAGCCATAGGCCTCTCTGAGGAGATCGGTTGTCAGCACCTCGGCGGGTGTCCCTGATGCAACGACGCGGTTGGCCATCAGCACGACATGATCACAGACGCGTGCCTCGGCGAGGTCGTGGGTTGACATGACGATCGTGCGCCCCATCGCCTGTTCCTCGTGGATAACTGCGTCGATCGCTTGTGCCGACGTGATATCGAGGCCGGTGAGCGGCTCATCCAACAGGAGCAGGTCATGGTCCTGGGCGAGTCCCTGGGCCACGAATACACGTTGCCGCTGTCCTCCCGAGAGTTCTCGCAGGTGTTTGTGGGCGACGGCGGTGATCGACATTCGCTCCATGGCCCCGTCGACGAGTCGCCTGTCGCTGGCTGTTATCCGGCCGAACGTCGTAAGCGACGGGTACCTCCCCATCGTGACGACCTCGCGCACCGTGATGGGTAGGGCGTCGTTCACCTTGGTGGTCTGGAGGACGAAGGCGATCCGCTCGCGTGTCGCTGCCTGGTGAACCTGCATCGTGCCCGAAGCCGGTACCAGGATCCCTGCGATGCCTGACAGCAGCGTCGACTTTCCCGATGCGTTCGGTCCGATGAGCGCTGTGATGGCGCCCTGTGGAACCGTGAACGAAGACCGGGCAACAGCAACACTCGACCCGTACCGGTACTCAACGTCCTTGGCCTCGATGGCGTTCATGTCGCAGAAGTTTACTGTTGTCTGTTGTTCGTTGTTCGTTGATGGCATGGTGCCGCCCTTCTCGATTTCTCCGCTTGCCTCTCCCTCCGATTCCATCGAGGGCAGGTCGGTAAACGGAGAACGGACAACAGGGAACGCTCTCGGGCTGTCTCCCCCGATTTCCCGCAAGGTTGACTGCCGCGGTACATTGGTGTCATGGAGTTATACGCACGCGTGAATATTCTCGATGGACGGGCCGTCCGTCTTCCCCACGGCGATGTATCGGATGCGATCGCCCTCGACGACGATCCGATCAACCGCGCAAAAGGGTGGGTGTCGAAAGGCGCCGACCGGTTGTACATCGTTGACCTCGATGCTGCGGTCTTTGGTGACTACAAGAACCGGGATCTCATCGGCGAGATCATCAAAGCGGTCGATGTACCGGTGCAAGTGGGCGGTGGCATCCGGTCCGAGGCTGAGGTGGCGAGGGTTCTCGGCATGGGGGCGTGGCGCGTCACCATCGGGACGCTTGCGATGATCGACCAGGTTCTGTTCTGGGAGCTCAACAGGAAGTATCCGCTCAGGATCGTCGTATCCCTCGATGTCCGGCATGATCTCGAGATCTCCATCAAGGGGTGGACAGAGCGAACCGGCGAGTACCTCGAGGATACGCTGATCAACCTGTCCTCGGGCGGTGCCGCCGGATTCATGATCTCAGAAGTTGGCCGCGACGCTCTCGAGGAGCCACCGAACATCGAGGCTTTGAGGATGGCCGTGTCGATCGTCGACGAGCCCGTCGTTGCCGCCGGGGGTGTCAGAGATCTGGCTGATATCGCGCGACTGACTCAGATAGAGGAGAACGGCAAGAAGCTCGCGGGCCTCGTCGTAGGCCGGGAGATCACCGCGGGGCGATTCACGGTGGAGGAAGCTGCCGCAGCACTCACGGCGTCACTTGGCTCGTTTGGACCGTGGACTCGGGCGGATCTCGATGCCGCTGTAGCCAAGTATCTCAACGGCCCAGAGGGGTCTGAACACGGCGAGTGTGCTGCTGCGTTCGTCACCTGGCTCGCCAACGGAGGGGCCGAGCAGGCCTGATTTCATACACCGGTGGGACGCTACCGTACGGTGATACCTAGGAGGACCGATGAAGAAACTCATCAAATTATTGTTCGTCGTCATCATCGCAAGCGCGATCGCCGCTGTCGTGGCATCCGTTGTGTCGAAGAACAAACTCTCGACCATGTCCGACCCTGAGATCAGGGATTTCCTTGCCTCGAAGATCGGGACCAAGGTCAGTGACGATCAGCTCGCGAGCATCCAGGATGCCGTCATCGCGGGTGTTCGCAAGGGCGTAGCCGCCCGCGAGGTAGTCGAGGAGAAGATCTCAGACGCGAAAGAGACCGTCGCAGAAAAAGCTGAGGAGTTCGTTGAGGAAGTGGCCTCAGATGTCGGCGACAAAGTGAGCGACGTTGAGGACACACCCGTCGCAGCAGCCGGCGATGCAGCCGAAGCGGTCGTCGATGCAGCCGAAGCGATCATCGACGACGTACAGAGCTAGTCGAGCGGAATCGGTATCGCCCTGGCCCTTTTCGAGCGGAGACTGTCCGCCGAGTACAGTGCCAGGGCGATCCAGACCGCGACGAACCCGACGAGTTTCTCACTCGATAGGGACTCACCGTAGACGGCGATGCCAAGCAACAGCTGCAGGCTCGGTGTGATGTACTGAAGCAGCCCGACCATCGTCAGCGGTATGCGCTTGGCTGCACCACCAAAAAGCAGCAGGGGCACGACCGTCATGACCCCTGCGCCGGCTAGGAACACCGACACGCCGGGCGAACTCCCGAAGGTGGGACCCGTCGATTCGTTGAAGAAGATGATGTACGCCAGGGCTGGGATGGCCATCAACGTCGTCTCACCGAACAGAGATGTCACGGGAGGCGGCGTGTTTGCGTGTTTCTTGAGGAGGCCGTACAGGCCGAATGCGAACGCAAGCGTGAGCGAGATCCAGGGAAGCGACCCAACCGCAACCGTCATGACGACGACCCCTGCTGTAGCGATGCCGATGGCGACCCACTGGATCGTCCTCATCCGCTCTCCGAGGAACAGCACCCCGAGGGCGACCGACACGAGCGGATTGATGAAATAGCCGAGCGATGCCTCGATGATGTGGTTGTTGGCGACAGACCAAACGAACAGCGCCCAGTTGATGAACAGCAGGACGGCAGCCGCCGATGTGAGCAGGCGCGACCGCCACGACCGGTAACTCGAGACGATGCCCGATAGCTTGCCTGTGAACGCCAGGACGGCGACGAGGATGGGTACCGACCACACGATCCGGGAGAGGACCAGTGTCGAGGCCTGGATGTCTGGCATCAGGTTCCAGTACACCGGTGACAGGCCCCACAGCACGTACGCAACGATCGCGTACCACGTTCCTCGCCTTTTCTCCACGACACCTCCGATGAGCCACAGTCTGACAGTTTTCAGTTTTCAGTTTTCAGTTCGCATACCACGCGCCTCTTCACTGTGAACTTCTTCACTGTGAACTGTGAACTGTGAACCCTCATGTCTTCTTCTTGTCACCCGGCTGCGATAGGTTGTAGACATGACCACGACGATCCATCTTCTGCACAACGACCCGGGGCCTCGTCGCAGACATCACGCCCGTGTTCAGCAGTTCTCGCGTGATCCTGATCTGATCGCACACCTCGACTCCTTCGTGGTTTCTGACGACGGTGCCCGTGTGCTCGTTGAAGCTTCGTGTCGTGAGTTCGGCGTTGCGGCGCCGGCATTGAAGTTCCATGCGCGGCGATCGATGTTCACGGGTGCTACGGAGCGCCCCCGGTCCGTATGGGTTAGCGAATTAGGCGAGCACGAGGTTCTCAGACGGGAAATGAACGGCTGGGGTGCAGTGCCTCCCACCGGGGCCATCAGGCTTGGCCGGACAACGACGATCATGACGATCGCCCACGAACTGGGACATCATCTCGTGTTCCTCCGTGAACCGCCTGGCACACCCGCACATGGGAAGCTGTGGGTTGCCCGCTTCGATGAAGCAGCCGGGGTTCTGAAGCGATGTATCGACGCGTGAGGGGCTTGTCATGCCCGGATGAGGCGGACGACGGGTATCTCACGCTGCGTCCTTGATTGGTACACGGCATAGTCGGAGTACGCCGCCACGATCCTGGGCCACCACACTTGTCGCTCGGCGGGCGCGACGGTGACGGCCCGTAGCATGAGAGTCTTGTCGAGGATCTGTGCTGAGACCCGAGGCGTTGCGACGAGGTTGAGATACCACTGAGGGTGCTCCGACCGGCCCCCGTAGGAAGCAACGACGATAAGGTCGTCCCCGTCGGTGAGGTACAAGAGCGGGACCGTGTGCTCTGTTCCCGTCTTTCTGCCTGTGGTCGTGAGCAGCAGCATGTCATTGTGGACGAGTCTGGGGCCGATCCGTCCACCCGTTGTTCGGTACACGGCTGTGTGGAATGTCGACAGCCACTTCACGTGCGAGTCCCTCATTGGATGGCAGCGGAGTCAACGGACACGACGACCGTCGGCGTGAGTTCCGCCGTGGTTCGTGTCACTGCCGGTCAGCTCGGCGGTGTGATGGAAACTTCGAGGTTGCTGTCTATGACGGTCGCCACCACTCTGATCCTCGTTGTACGGTCATCGGTTCTCGTGAAGCGCGCAACGACCACTTCCGGACCTCCATCGGCGAGGTCGAACCTCCAGCCGCTCTTCGGGTATGCGCGCCGGAAGACCACTGTATCCCCGTTCACGCGCACGGACAACGAGCCGCCTTCCGTGTCGATGATCCTCGTGTACGCCTTTGCATTGTGTTGCGTTGTTGTTGTCGTCAGTTCGTTGGGCGATTCCGGGACAAAGATCGTTGGAGCTGTTGTTGTTGTCTGTGGCGGTGGTGGCGGCGGTGTCGGTGTCGGTGTCGGCGGCGGTGTCGGCGGCGTCGGCGGTGTGGTCACCGTTTGTGGGGCAGTGGTTGTCGTTACGTTCGTGGTCGCCTGGGCAGGTGGCTTGGATGTGGTCGTTACCGGGGTGCCCGATGGTTCGTTCGGTACAGGCGTTTCCGATGGAGTGGAACCACCCTGAGGACGTGACTTGCTCTTTTCTTCGTGTTCCGGGTGATCCTGAGCGAGTACGACCTGTTCCGCTGGTTGAGACGCAGCCGTGTCCGTCGTCGTTTCAGCTTCTTGTGGATCGGTCGTGACGGTTTCGACGATCGATGCCACCGTCGATGTCGTGATCGCCTGGTCGAGAACTGAAGCATCGTCGGGGGAACCCAAGATGTCAGCGATTTCCCCCTGTGCGATCACCGGCAACGCAGAAACGCCGAGGGCCGTGGGAACATCCGTAACCACGCTGCGAACGCTTCCAACCGCAGCGGCAGCGATGGTCACCGCGACGACAGTCGCGAGGAACCATGCAAGGCCGATACCACTGAAGTTCTTCATCCCTGTAGTTTGGCGTAGATTCTGATTTAGTGGGATAAGAGATTGATAAGGGACCGGGCCGATGGGGATCGTGCGGGGAACCTTCGCAGATGGCTGTAGGCCAACAACCGTAGGCAATCACCCCAGAGTCCATAACCCGGCTGGTCTAGTGGCAGTCCAGATCGGCCACGAGCGGTTCGGTATGGTTCGGTATCGCGTCGGTGTACGGTCAACGAGTTATGTGGCGTCTACTAGGCACCGGGAATTTCTATCGCTACTGTGGGTGAGACCGCATCCAAAAACTTGTAGGATTTCCTCATGGCGTCGATACTTGTAGTCGAGGACGAACAACGAATCCGCGAATCGCTCGCTATTCGGCTGTCCGAACGCGGGCACGACGTGGAAACAGTCGCGCGGGCACTCGATGGAATCGAGCGGGCAGTCTCGGGAGACTTCGACGTGGTGGTTCTCGATCTCGGTTTGCCCGACCTTGATGGCGTTGAGGCTCTCCGTATGATCAGGGCTGTCAGCCAGGTGCCTGTCGTCGTCGCAACCGCTCGAGATGATGAGCAGGACATCATCGACGTCCTCGACAAAGGTGCAGATGACTACGTCGTCAAGCCCTACTCGGCTGATCATCTCGAGGCAAGGATTCGGGCCGTGCTTCGCCGGTCCAGCGAGAATGTCGAAGGCGACTTCATCGTCGTTGGCGATCTTCGGCTGAACCCGGATTCGCATGAAGCCGTCCTCGAGGGAAGGCATCTCGATTTGACCGCCAGGGCGTTCGATCTCCTCGTGTACCTGGCGAGTCGCGAAGGAAAGCTGATCGGAAAGCGTGAGTTGCTCGCTGAGGTGTGGCGGCAACCCTACGGTGGGGCGGACAAAACGGTTGACGTGCATCTGTCCTGGCTACGCAAAGAATTGGGTGAAACTGCCGCCGCGCCGCGGTATCTCCACACCAAACGTGGCGTAGGTGTGCGCTTGGTGGACCCGACACGGTGAGACGGAGACTCATTCTCCTATCAGCTGCCGTCACGGCCATGGTGGTGATTGCGTTCCTCGTGCCGCTTTTCATCCTGGTGTCAGACCTCGCCAGGGACAGGGCTATTTCGGGTGCACAGCGCGACGCTGAGAGCCTTGCGCGCGTCCTGTCTGTGCTGACCGTCGAACAGGACCTGGTGACGGCTATCAACGTTCTGGGAGAAGACCGCATCGAGGATGTGCGAGGGTCCGTGGTGTTCCCCGACGGCTCGGTCATCGGTTATGACATCCCCAAGGGCGAAAATCTTTCGCTTGCGCTCGATGGCAGTTCGTTCATCGCCCCGGTTGAAGGGGGCCAGGCCTTCTACATTCCTGTCATCGAATCCGATGGGTCGGTTGCGGTTATTCGCGTGTTCATCCCGGACGAAGAGATCATTGCGGGCGTCAGACAGAGTTGGATGATTCTCGGCTTCCTGGGCGCCGTGCTCGTTGTGATCGCAGCCTGGGTGGCCGACAGGCTCGGCCGCTCGATGGTGGACCCGGTCAAGCAGCTATCGATAACCGCCCGTACCCTCGGCCATGGCGATATGACGGCTCGTGTTGATCCGGCAGGACCGCACGAGATAGAGGAGGTCGGACTCGAGATCAACCGCCTCGCGGATCGAATCGGACGTCTGCTCCAGGCTGAGCGAGAGTCCGCCGCAGACCTGGCCCACCGGCTGAGGACGCCGTTGACGGCCGCCAGGCTGAGCGTCGATGGGCTGCCAGACGATGCCCAGAAGGCCCGGCTACACGCCGATCTCGACGAGCTTCAGCGGACGACCGATTTCATCATCCGGGAGGCTCGCAGACCGATGAGAAATGATGCCGAGCAGAGGTGCGACATCGCCGCGATAGTCGATGACCGCGTCACGTTCTGGCTTCCGCTTGCTCTCGAACAGGGTAGGGATGTCGATGTGCGGATCGGATCGGGCAGCGCGCCCGTGGAGATGGCAAGTGGCGACGCAGAGGCGATGATCGACGCACTCTTGGAGAACGTGCTGTCTCACACCCCTGATAGTACTCCCATGGGCGTCTGTGTCGAGATCGGTAGTGAGGTGGTTCGTGTCTCGATCGAGGACGCCGGACCCGGCTTCTCGGATGCTTCGGTTGTCGGGCGAGGCATCTCGAGCGGAGATTCGACAGGCCTGGGCCTCGACATCGTCCGCAGGGCGGTCGAGGCCTCCAACGGTTCGATCACGATCGGTAAATCGGCATCACTCGGCGGTGCCAGCGTCGTCATGCAACTCCCGCTTGTTGCGATGTAGATCTCGCCGTGTTGCCGGCGGCAGGTTTTCGCTTTGCTTGTGTTTCGCTTAACGCGGCGTTATCACGGAATCGTGGAATATAGCGTTAGTGATGTTGCCAATCGAGATGGGCAATGGGCAAACGGAAAGCATGATGACGCTATACGAGCGACAAACGAAGTGGTGGTCCAGGTCTTTCGAGACTGATGTGATTCCCGCCAACTCCGTTCACAGCGACGAGGAGAGCCGCAGCGACCGCGACAACTGAATTCATAGATCCGAGAGGGGGTTCGAGACATCTAGCCCATAGCCCGCCCCCCACATCGACAGAAGTGCCCGACGTATCCACCCTGCGTCGGGCACTCCTGTTTCTCGGGTAGATGTCAGATCGCTCAGCTGGCGCCTCGCTCCCAGATCCCAGATCGCTCGCGGGCTCGCTTCCAGATCCCAGATTCCGGAAGGTGCGATGCTTGTGTGTTCTGTCACCCGTCACCGTCGCACCCGGCACTATCTTGGCTGGAACCCCAACGACCGGAGTCGATGTGTGAGCCAGGTGAAACAAGCGAGCTGGGTCATCCTCGCCATCCTCGGTGCGTCGATGTTCGTGTACGTCATCGATACGACGTTGATGAACGTTTCGATCTCTGCATTGGTGGAAGATCTTGGGACGACCGTGGGCGAGGTCCAGGTCGCGATCACGCTGTACACGTTGACGATGGCGGCATTCATGTTGACCGGTGGGAAGCTCGGCGATATCTGGGGGTCGAAGCGAGCGTTCCGCATCGGTCTTGTGATCTACGGCATCGGTACCTCGATCACTGCCCTGGCGCCATCGATCTGGTTCGTGATCGTGGGTTGGTCGTTTCTCGAAGGATTGGGTTCTGCGCTCATCGTTCCCGCCATAAACACGCTGGTGCGTGCGAACTACAAGGGCTCGAAACGAGCTTCGGCGTACGGCGTCCTGTTCGGAATCGCGGCAGCAGGGGCAGCCTTCGGTCCGCTGATCGGGGGGTGGGTAACCACGACGTTGAGTTGGAGGGTCGCGTTCGCCGGTGAAGCAGTCATCGTCGTGATCGTGCTGTTGTCCTCAGGGATGCTCACAGATGCCCCAGCGGTAGTTCCGAAGCCGAAACTCGATCTTGTCGGTGTGGCCCTGTCCGTTGCCGGGTTGGGCATGTTCGTTCTCGGCATTCTCGAGACGGGTACGTACGGTTGGACACATCCGCTCGTCCTTGGCCTCATCATCGGCGGTCTCGCCATACTGGCCGTGTTCGGCTGGTGGGTTACACGCCGTGAACGTCTTGGTCTTCCTGCCTTGTTGCATCCATCGATATTCCGACATCGGGCGATTCGCGCCGGACTACCGATCCTGGCGACACAGACGTTCGCTCAAGCTGGTCTGTTGTTCCTCATCCCCGTATTCGCCCAGTCCGTGCTCGGTTTCGACGCCTTCGAAACCGGGCTGGCGCTCTTGCCGCTTTCCATCGGCGTCCTCATCACCTCGGTCATCTCGCCACAGCTCGGAAAGAAGATCTATCCGAAGTACCTCATCCAGGCCGGCCTGGTGCTGCTGTTCATAGGGGGTGTCATTCTGGCGAGGTCTCTCGAGAACGCTGTTGTGGGTTCGGACATGGCTCTCGGCTTGCTGGTCGGGGGCATCGGCATCGGTCTCGTCGTTGGCCAACTTCCCAACATCATCCTGTCTGGTGCGAATCAGGACGAGGCGAGCGAGGCCTCGGGTCTGCAGGGCACCGCGCAGAACCTCGGCATGGCGCTGGGTACGGCGATCATCGGTACGGTGATCCTGTCGGTCGCGCTGACCTCGATCGGCAACCAGATACAGACGTCCCCGGCTATCCCCGACGATCTCAAGGTAGAGGTGACGGCACTCACACAACGCCCGATCGAAAGTGCGGACGCAGCGGCCCTCCGCGATGCTCTCGACTCCGTCGGACCAGACGCGGCAGAGACACTCGCCGAGATATATGACAACGCCACCCTGAAAGGGTTCCAGATGGCGATCGTGGTAGGTGGTGTCATTGCTCTGTTCGGTGCGCTACTCGCTTTCAGGCTGCCGAAGCAGAAGATCGAAGACGACGGCTCGGTCGAGACGAAGATCAGCGAGGTGGTACGGAACCCGTCGATTCCGAGAGTCCAACTCGAGATGCAGGACCTTGGCCGCCGAGCCAACCCCTGAAAACTTTGGAGCCATGCGATGGACAGAGAAGCGCTGACGAGATACCGCGAAGATCGCGACGAGTTCTTTCGATCGCACTACGCATCACCACTTCCTGACCACGACCAGGAGGAGTTCAGCGGTCTCGCCTATTTTCCGCCCGATCCGACCATGGAGTTCACGGGGCGTTTTACACCCACAGACGGTTCCCGCGTCCAGATCACCTCGAGTGTCGGCACAGCGAGCGCCTACCACCAGATGGGTGTGCTTCATGTGGAGATCGCAGGCTCGACGTACGACCTCATCGTGCTCGACGACGGTGACGGGAACCCGTTCGTCGCGTTCGGCGACAGGACCAACGGAGCGACGACGTACGCCGGTGGGCGGTATGTCTCTGTGGACATCGCCGCGGACGGATTCGCATCCATCGACTTCGATCGTGCGAGCAATCCGTACTGTGTGTACGACGAAGAGTTCGTCTGCCCGCTACCGCCGCTCGACAACCGGATCACGATCCCCATACAAGCCGGCGAGAAAACCTACGAGAAGCCGTAGGCAGCTGACAGCCCTCAGCCATCAGCCATCAGCAAGAATTCGGAAGTCGGAACAGAGAGCACAATAGAACACAGTAGAGCGCTGGGTCTCTGGTCTGTGCTCTGTGTTCTCTTCTCTTCTGGAGGCTGTCGGCCGTTCCCCTACCAGATATCGACTCGCTCCTCGATGGGTCTGATCGCTGATGCTCCGTCCGGGATGGCGAACGCCTCCTGGAAGGTTGCCAGGTTCGACAGGGGAACCGCACCGCGTATGTATGCCGGAGAGTGCGGGTCTGAATTGACGAGAAGGCGCAGGTACGCACCTGTGTAGTTCTGTCTCCACGTGGTCGCCCATGCAAGGTAGAAGCGCTGCGCCGGTGTGAGGCCACCTACCAGATCGTTGTCCCCATCGAGTGCGCTTTGGAGTGCGGCGAAGGCGATCTTGAGTCCCCCGATGTCCGCGATGTTCTCACCGAGCGTGAGTTCGCCGTTGACCGTGAGACCGTCTTGGACCTCGTACCCGCCGTACTGGTCGATCACGACCTGTGCACGTTGATCGAACTCTGCTCTGTCCTGTTCGACCCACCAGTCCCGGATATTGCCGGAGGCATCGAATCGGCTTCCCTGATCGTCGAAGCCGTGTGTGATCTCATGGCCGATCACCGCCCCGATCGATCCGTAGTTCGCTGCATCGTCGGCATCGAGGGAGAAGAACGGCGGCTGAAGGATCCCGGCCGGGAACACGATCTCGTTGTGGAGAGGGTGGTAGTAGGCGTTGACCACGTGGGGAGGCATGGCCCATTCGTGCGGGTTCACCGGTTCTCCAACCATGGCCATCTTCCGGTTGAACTCGAACTTCGAAGCGGTGAGCCGGTTCGCAAGCCATGAGTCGGCCGACAGTTCGAGCCCTGTGTAGTCACGCCATTCGTCCGGGTAACCGATCTTGTAACCGAATCCTTCGAGCTTGGCGAGCGCTTCGGTCCTGGTCGTGTCGCTCATCCACTCGAGCGACTCGATGCTGGTGCGCATCGCCTCGAGCAGGTTCCCGACGAGGTGCTCCATTGCGGTCTTGGCCTCGGGCGGGAAGTTCTCTGCGACGTAGAGTTGGGATACGAGCTGTCCGATGTCGGCGGTCGAAGCGGCCAGAACGCGCTTCCACCGTTCCTTTTGCGCCTTTTGCCCGCCAAGGGTTCTCCCGTAGAACTCGAAGGACTCTTTCTCGAATATCTCGGGTAACGCCGACGCCGTGGCGTGGATGACATGCCAAGTGAGATAGGTGATGAGGTCACGCAGTGGAGTCTCGGTGATGAGCGCATCGATAGCCGGGTAGAAGCCGACATTGTCGATGCTGAACGTGTTGTGGGATTGAGCACCGACGGCGTCGAGATAGCGGCCGAGGCCGAATGTAGGCATCGTTGCTTCGATGTCTTCACGGGTGACCTTGTTCGTGATCAGGTCGACATCGCGCATCTGCACGTTCGTGTACGAGAACTCTGCGATCGATGTCTCCATGGCGACGACGATGTCGGCCGCCGATTCATGGTCGTCGCGCCCGAGGAGGCCGAACATCGTGCTGATGTGTTCCCTGTACGCAGCGAGGAGTTCCCTGGAGGTATCGTCATCCCGGAGGTAGTAGTCACGATCGGGGAGTCCAAGCCCGCCCTGGCCGATCCAGAGAAGATTGACGGTGCTGTCCTCGAAGTCGGGCTCCACTGCCACTCCGAAGAACGCGCCGATTCCCTGGCGATGGAGGTCCGCAACCACAGATGGCAGGTTTGATGTGTCGTCCAAACCGTCGATCGCCTCGAGGATCTGTGCGATCGGATCGAGACCGAGGCGCTCGATACGCTCGGTGTTCATGCCCGCGGCGAAGTGGGCGCCGACGAGCCGCTCGGCGATAGCGGCCGGGGCATCGTTGCCTGCGACGGATGTGAGGATCTCATGGAGGACGTCTTCGTTGCGGGAGTTGAGTTCCTGGAACGCCCCCCACGACGGGTACTCATCGGGCACCGGGTTGGCATCGAGCCAGCCCCCATTGGTGAACCGGTAGAAGTCGTCAGATGGCGACACGGTCGGATCGGTGTCCGCGGCGTTGAAGACAGGGTCGTCCGGGGATATCGAGATGTGTGTTGGGTCAGTCATGGGGCTCCGCGTGGTGTGTAGACGCCATACCGTAGGCCGATCTGGCAGCCAGTGGCACGGTGGTGCGACAATGTCGAGCATGTGGCAAAGGAGGCCAGCGACTATGACCGGCAACGGGGGCGAGTTCGCCCAGGCAGAAGCGGAACTCGTGAATCGGTTCAGGGCGTACTACGCCGCCACGGACAATGAGGCAGTTCGTGAACTCGAACGGCGAACACTCGGTGCCGCGTACGGAGGAAACGGCTACACAGACGTTGGCCAGGTAGAACGGTTCGTCGAGTTGCTCGATGTCGGACAGGGCGATCGTGTCCTCGAACTCGGCTCCGGTGCGGGGTGGCCAGGTCTGTACATCGCGAAACGGTCTGGCTGTCAGATCGTCCTATCGGACATACCGTGGGAGGGTGTTGCGTGGGGACGTCGCCGCGGGCGCACCGACGGCATCAACGCCGACGCGGTGGCATGTTCGGGCACCGACCTTCCGTTCAGGGACGGCTCGTTTGATGGCGTGACCCATTCCGACGTTCTGTGTTGACTGTGGGACAAGCTCTCCGTGTTGAGAGCGTGCAGGAGGGTTCTCGTCTCCAAGGGACGTCTCGTGTTCGACGTTGTATCGGTTCCCGAATCGCTTGCCGACGGCGATGGACTCGCCGATGACTACGGGTTCGTGGCAACTGCCGTCCCCTACGTGGACCTGCTGGCCCAGGCTGGTTTCACCGACATCGGCATGGCGGACACGACTTCCAGCTACCAGGAGGTTGCCGGCCGATGGCTGGCCGCTGCCCATGATCTCGAGTCTGAACTGAGACAGGCCATGGGTGATGAGATGTACGAGGAAAAGGTCGCAAGTCGCGCTGCCGCGTATGAGCAACTCAAATGGGGCGGGATCGGCAGAACCCGATACTGGGCAACAGCGTAGACCCGCCGTTCATCGTTGAGACCAGAGGTTTCAACTGTCGGACGGCACCTGTTCGCTGTCGCCTGACGGTTGATCCGCGGCTTCCGATTCCTTGCTGTCCGTCACACTCGATGTCCTCGCTGAGATGAACTCCACGGCGATGATGATCACCACGATGACACTGATGATCAGCAGGACCGCTCCGATGGCGAGTGGCGGCCCGATGAGCAGGATCCCTGCGCCGATGATCACGGCCAGCCATTCGATCAGGCGACGCTGGGATGCCACGAACAGTGCGAAACCGGATAGCTCCGCGTCATCTCCACGGCTCGATCGGCCCGCGCTGACGAATGTCGAGCGCGCCGACCGCGCACGGTCGGAATCGCCCGTGATCCAGCCGACGAACGCGACGATCACGCCGACCAGCAGCACGACCCACGACTGGGCCACGAATCGTTGGAAGATGATGTCCCACGCCGCGAGCGCGCCGGCCTGTTGGGTCGGGTCCTCGATCCCTCCTGTCACGGCGGACCGAAGGTATCGGATGTCGATGAGCGATACGAGCATTGCGATGATGGTCGCTCCACCGACCCACAACGAGATCCGGCGTCGGTTCGTCGCCACGGCGTAGGCGATAGCGAGCAGGCCGAGCGTGAGGATCATCACGGCCCATCGGATGGAGGTCATGATCTGGACGATTGCACGGATCATCCCCGAATCCGGGAGTTCGAACAGTTCGACCTTCAGTTCGGGGTTTGTACCTTCGAGGAGATCGAATCCGGCCTCTACGAGTTTGTCATTCACCTGGGCGCCGATACCGCTGAAGTCGAGCACGGCTTTCCCGTCCTGGGCCGTGAGGACGTCTCCATCGAACAGTCTGACGTACGCGGTAGCTGCCTTGTGAGACGTTTCGAGAGCGACCCTCCACACCTCGGTGAACGCATCGCTCCTGATGATCCCTGCGACGATATCGCTGATGATTCCCTGGAGTCCTTTGGTGAGGGGCGCGGCGACGAAGGAAAGGTCCGGTGGGAGGTTTTGAGCGATCTTGTCCCGTACCTCGAACGACTCGATGATCCCTGCCGAAACCTCGTCGGCCAGAGCGAGGGCCACCGCAGGGTCCTTCGGTAGAGGTTCGAGCGTGGCGACGAACACGTCCCGATCGAGGATCGTCGTCGTGATCCAGGCTGCGTGATTCGCAGCGATGAGCATAATGCCGAAGAGAACTGCGACGACGATGGCTATGCCCTGGCGGAGAGTGTTGTTCTGTGACGGTGCTGTGTCGGGTGCTGAGGGTTGTGACATGACAATAATCTAGCAACGACCTTGCGCCATGGTTGCCCATGGCTCGAAGCGCGGTGCCGGGGAATCAAGTCGGTCTCGGACGGCAATCGCCATCGGTTCAGAACTGTTCTAGGATTGCACAAAGCCGAGCATGGGAGTGCACGTGGAGAATATCGATTGGAAAGACCTGCTGTTCAAGTTCGACGGCAGGATCAACAGAGGAAAGTTCTGGGCAGGCACCGTGGTCATCTGGGCCATCTACACGGTCTGGATCATTCTTCTCATGTTCGCGATTGGTATCGGCTCTTCAGCCTTGACGATCATCGTCAGCCTTCTCGGTCTCGCAGTGATCGTGTTGACGATCTGGGGTGGGTTGGCCGTTGCGGTCAAGCGGTGGCACGATCGTGGCAAGTCCGGCTGGTGGGTTCTCATTGGGTTCGTCCCGATCATCGGTGGACTCTGGGCGCTCGTCGAGACCGGGTTCCTCCAGGGTGACGCAGGCGATAACCAGTACGGCCCGAACCCCCTCGGCTAGCCGACCTCGAACCGCAATCACATCATGAGAAAGGAGCCTCCCACCAGGGAGGCTCCTTTCGTTTCTGAAGAGCAATGACAAGAGAGCACAGACCACGAACCCTTGCTTTCTGTGCTCTGAGTTCTGTGTTCTGTTCTCTACGATTGGCTGTCGGCTGTGAACTGTCAGCTTTCCCTTCATCAGTACCATGCAGTGATGGATCTAACTACCCGACCTCTCCGGAAAGGAGAA
>CAYUJA010000017.1:0-15265 GCA_964444875.1 uncultured Acidimicrobiaceae bacterium
CAGCAGAGGAGGGGGACAGCAGAGGAGGGGGACAGCAGAGGAGGGGGACAGCAGAAAAGGGGGACAGCAGAGGGACATAGTCCCGATGCAGGGGGATCCACCACGCGGACGTCCCCCTTTCAAGGGGGACAAGCGACGAGCCCCGCGAGGAGCGAGGGGGATCCACCACGCGGCACAAGCTCAACGGGCTGCGCGTTAACCCTCTCGCTTATCCCTCACGGGTGGGGGATGCCAGAGACCCTGACGCGACATCGCCTGTGTCGCCGGGTCGGCGACACAGGCGATGTTTCACGTGAAACGTGGGTTACTCGTCGTCCTCGACGTAGGCTATGACTACCGCCCGGCGAGGGTCTTCGCCCTCAGAGTAGGACCGGACCTGGTCGATCTCGGCGATCGCATCGTGCACGACCTTGCGGTCGGCCGCATTCATGGGTTCGAGCATGACCTCGTCCTCGTCTTCGATGACCTGTTCGGCGAGTTGGCCTGCGTAGATCTTGAGGGCTTCACGCCGGCGCTCCACGTAACCAGCGATGTCGATCCGCATGCGGGGCGCCCCATACGTCTTACGCTGTACGACGGTACGGGTGAGTTCGAGCACCGAGTACATGACAGAACCCTTGGGGCCGATCAGCGCTTCGGTCTGCTCGCCCGACACGTCGAGATACAGGACCCTCTCTTCTATACGGGTTGTGACCTCTCCTTCGAGACCGAACGCTTCGAGCAGTCCCTTGACGAAGGATGCTGCTACCTCGGCTTGCTCCTCGATCGGTGCTTGCTCTGGACGGTCGTCTCTGGGTTTGCGTTGTGATTCCGATTGTGTGTCGGACATCTGTTTCTCCTGACGCCGTTTTCCGTTGGTCTGATCTTGTTTCGGCTTCGAGCCACCGGACCGTTGGTTGGGTTGTTTGTCCTTGCGGTTCTTGTTGTTCGAGGATCGGGACTGGTTCTTCCCCTCGGCACCCGCTGGAGACGACTTCGGGGCTTCGTCTCCCTTACCGCGACTTCTGCGGCGCCTCCTGCGCTGTTTCGGAGCCCTGGTGACCTTGACGATCGCGTCGCGACCCCCCATGCCCAGGAATCCGGGTTTGGCCTCCTGGATGACCTCGATCTGTGCATCTTCTTTCGATGCGAGACCGAGTTCTCCGATGGCGACCTGAACGGCGACGTCGACCGTCTTGCCTTGTACTTCAACCCACTCCATCGGGTTACTTCCTTCTTCTGCGGTTGCGTTTCTTACTGGCATTGGGCGAAGGCCCGTTGCTTGATGGTTCGTCTGAGGGCTCATCGGGACTCAACTCGGCTGCCTTGCCTTTGGAGTCACCGCCTCCCGTGTTGTGGGAACGCAGGATGAACGCCTGCTGCCCAACGCGGAACAGGTTCGAGGTAGCAAAGTACAGGCCAAGGCCTGTAACGAATTGCCACGAGATGAAGCCGAACACGACAGGCATGATCTTCATCGCATTCTGCATGCCCGCCATCTGCGAGTTCTTCTGCGAGTCGTTCTCCGGGGCATCCTTGCGCTTCTTCGTGGTCTGCACCTGCTGATAGAAGCCGGCAACGACGATGACCAGAATGAGGATGATGTAGGGGAGCGATCCGAGGATGTTGCTGAGATCGACGGCCTGGGAGGGTCTGACCATCAAGTTCATTCCCAGGAACGTGACATGGCTGAACTGGCTCGACGCTACATCAACGCCCTCTTTGAGGGTCGCCGTGAGCTCTCCGTTGTCACCGACCGTGTACAGCGCATTGTTCGCCGTCTCGATGACGGTGCTCAACGCTGAACCTGCTGGGATTCCAAGACCCCGCCAAAGAACACGGTAGAGAGCGAACCAGATCGGCATCTGCACGAGAAGAGGGAGGCACCCCGCCGCAGGGTTGACGCCACGCTCCTTGTACAGATCCATCAGGTGCTTGTTCAGCTCTTCCTTGTTGCCCTTGTACTCCTTTTGGAGCTTCTTCACCTCGGGCTGGATGTCCTGCATCGCACGCATCGACTTGGTCTGCTTGAGCGTCAGGGGGAACAGCAACAGGCTGACGGTGAGCGTGAGCAGGATGATTGCTATTCCATATTCTGGAATGAGATCGTAGTAGAACGAAAGAAGGCTCCCCAGTGCGTTGAGAAGCAGGGTCCACGGATTCACGAAGAACTCCCTTTCACTGTCGGGTATTGGCTGTCAGGGGAACCGGGAACGGGGTCGACTCCACCCTCATGAAACGGATGGCATCGACCGATCCTCTTGATACCGAGCCAGGACCCTCGCGCGGCTCCATGAATCTCGATGGCTTCATAGGTGTAGTGAGAGCAGGTCGGGTAGTACCGACAGTTGTTTCCAAACAAAGGAGATACCAATTTCTGGTAAATACGGACGAGGGCCAACGTTACCCTGGCTGCGGGACCCGCCTGTGTCGTCGTGTGGTCAGTCATGCTCATTCCTCACGGCCCCGATATGAACGGCATCTGCCATCCACCCAACGATCGCGACGAATGGCGCCTCGAGAACCTGCGGGCCTGCGATGAACACGTACGAGGTTCCGGGCGCGAGAGAGATCCTGCGAGCAGCCTCGCGGAGTCTGCGTTTCGCTCGATTTCGTGACACTGCATTGCCGACCTTCTTCCCTGCAACGAAGCCCACCTCCGGCATCGCGGTCTGTCCGATAGCCTGGATCACGGTGACCCCACCTCTGCGGCTTCGCGAGCCCGTACGGTACACCGTTGCGAACCGGGACCCCGAGACGAGAGAGAGGTACAACCCGGACCTAGGCGGAGAGTTCGTGGCGGCCCTTGGCGCGGCGACGTTTGATGAGTGCCCGGCCGGAGCGATTGCGCATGCGTCCACGGAAGCCGTGTTTCCGCTTGCGGCGGCGATTGTTCGGTTGATACGTACGCTTCATAGTGAGGTAGTCCCTAGTTGGGGAAGTCGCGGTGCTTCCGTGGAGTCACGGAACGGGGATATTCTAGGGATGTGCCAGCCAAACCGACACCGGCAACGAGATACGCGAAAAGTACAGAGGGGTCGCGAAACACACAATAGGGCCCCTGGGACATAATCGCCTGAGATCCCGACCACGAGGCCCTCGGTTCCGAACCCGTAGAACCCTTACGCCCAAAGGGTTCTCGGCCTGTCGCCGATCGAGTCCTGGGCCCCGTAGTCCCGTTTTTGTCTGTCTTGCCGTGGAAGCAAACCCGGTCCTATGCTCGCATTCGCTCCAGTGGCGGGTAACCGCACTTCCTCCCTGGAGCAGGCCAAGGCCACAACAGGTGTAGTGGCCGGGTAGCACCTTCTCCACATCCTGTGGATAGGTGTGTGGACAGTTTTGAGGCTAGGTGAAGACCGATAGGAGTACATGACGTGGGAGTCGCACAGATGCCTCACGGCGCCGTGGACGCACAGATCGAGCTGTTCCACCGCCGACTGAGAGATGTCATCGGGGTTGCCAAGTGGGAGACATGGATCAAGCCGCTTGCCGTATCGCTCGATGACGGAACACTTACGCTCGAGGCACCGAATCGTTTCAATGCATCCTGGGTGAAGGACAACTACACACACCAGATAGGCGAGATCGCATCATCGGTCTGGGCGGACCCGTATGAGATCGCCATCACGGTGTCGTCGACAGCCGCAGTGCTCGATCCTGTGCCTGAGCCCTCCGGCTACCAGGAGTCGTTCGACACGTCGGTCACCCACCCGTCGCCGGCACGAACTCCGCAGACCACCAACCTCGTTGCCAGGTACTCCTTCGAGAACTTCGTCGTAGGGCAGTCCAACCGCTTTGCCCATGCCGCAGCCCAGGCGGTCGCAGAACAGCCGGGACGCCACTACAACCCGCTGTTCATCTACGCGGGATCCGGCCTCGGAAAGACCCACCTCCTTCACGCCGTTGGCCAGCACCGTCTCGAACTCGACCCGACCGCATCTGTGAGATACGTTTCATCGGAGTCGTTCTTCAACGAGTTCATCAACTCGATACGCCGTAAGCGAATGGGTGATTTCAAGGACAGATACCGAAACGTGAATCTGCTGCTCATCGACGACATCCAGTTCTTCGAGGGCAAGGAATCGATCCTCGAGGAGTTCTTCCACACGTTCAACTCTCTCTACGAGGCGGGAAACCAGCTCGTCATCTCTTCCGACAGGCCTCCACGAGATCTCCGCACTATCGAGGACCGTCTCCGCAGCCGTTTCGAATGGGGACTGACCACTGACATCCAAAGTCCCGATGTTGAAACACGGCTCGCCATCTTGAGAAAGAACGCTGCGACGGCATCGACCCCGGTGCCTGGTGAGGTCCTCGAGTTCATCGCCCACAACATCTCTGACAACATACGAGAGCTCGAAGGGGCGCTCACGAGGGTCACTGCCTTCTCCACACTCACCCATGAAAGGGTCACGCTCGAGCTTGCAGCGAAGGTTCTCAGAGACGTCGTCCACCTCCAGTCATCGGCGCCGTTCACGGCCGACGGCATCATCTCGACGGTGGCCCAGTACTACGAAATCAACCGATCGGATCTCACAGGCCCGTCCCGTCGACAACCCCTTGCCAGACAACGACAGATTGCCATGTACGTATGCCGTGAACACACGGACCTCTCTCTCCCGCGCATAGGTCGCGCCTTTGGAAACAGAGACCACACGACAGTCATCCATGCGGTCGACAAGATCAAAGGGTTGATCCAGACAGACAAAGCGGTCTACGACCAGGTCACGGACATCACTCAGCAGCTGGGGACAACGTGAGAGTTTTCCACACGTTGGCCAGGCATGCGAACACGACTGTGGATATCGTGGAACTTATACACGGTGGGTGTGGGTGAGCGATACAGTGGTATCAAGGGTTATGTAGACCTTTCCACAATCCACAGGGCTTACTACTTCTAATCTTTTCAATGAATACATAGAGCAAGAGCAGGGAAAGAACAACGTGCGAATCAGAGCAGAGAGAGACGATCTGGCCGATGTGCTGACACGTGCGAGCAGGGCAGTCGGTACGAGGTCACCGCTTCCGATCCTCCAGGGCGTTCTGTGTGACGTTGTCGGAGGAAAACTGATCGTCACGGGCACGGACAACGAAATCACGGTTCGTACGTATCTCGACGTCGAGGTGACGGAAGAGGGGAAAGCGGTCATCCCTGCCAAACTGACTGCCGAAGCGGTGAGGAAACTCCCTCCTGGTGCTGTGACGGTTTCATCTGATGGTGCCGAAGTGGAAATCACTGGTAGTGGACCACGGTTCAAGTTGCGTGAGATGGCGGTAGACGACTTCCCGAAGATCGCTGATACCGACATCTCGGATGCCGTGACCGTCGATGGTGCCAGTCTGATAAAGGCACTGTCACAGGTGGGAGTTGCTGCTTCCGGTGATGACGCCAGGCCAACACTCACGGGTGTGCTCTTCGAGGCGAACGAGGAGAGCCTTCGCCTCGTCGCTACAGATTCCTACAGACTGGCGGTCAGGGATGTGCCAGGCGTGGTCGCCCAGGAATCGAAACTCGTTCCCTACAGGGCGCTGCGCGAACTCGGACGCACGGTGGGTGCTGAATCTATGCAGGTGGCCCTCGGCGAGCGCGATGCCTCGTTCGTCACCGACCATGGCAGGCTGACGGTCCGCATCATCGATTCGACCTTCCCCAACTACCGGTCGCTGTTGCCAGAAGGGCACGCCAACCGGCTCATCGTCGACAAGGGTGCGCTGCTCGAGGCCGTCGGGCGCGCAGCGCTTGTTGCTGAAGACCACATTCCCGTGCGTCTTGCGATGCACAGCGGTGGTGTCGAGTTGAGTGTGATTCGTCAGGAGGTCGGTGAGGCGATAGAACACCTCGAAGGTGACTACGCCGGCGAAGATCTGACGATCGCCTTCAACACGAGGTACCTCACGGACGGGATCAACGCTGTCGATAGCGATAAGGTCGTCATCGACACGAGTGATCCGCTCAAGCCAGGGCTGATCCACGGCGACGGCAACATGGACTTCCGCTACCTCCTGATGCCCGTTCGCCTCTGAACGAGGAATGTATCTCACCTGGCTCGAACTGAGCGATTTCCGAGCCTACGACACCCTCAGGTTCGATCCCGAACCAGGGATGAACGTACTGGTCGGACACAACGCTGCAGGCAAGACGTCGATCCTCGAAGCGGTCGCGTATATGGGCATGATGAAGTCGTTCAGAGGAGTTCCCGACGAGGCCCTGATCCGTGAGGGGTCAGGCTCTGCAGTGATCAGGGGGAGCTTTGGTGGGGGAGCGTCGGAGCTGACGGTCGAGGTGGAACTCCCTGTGGAGGGACGCCGGACGGTCCTTGCGAATACGAAGCGGCCCAAACGAATGAGCGACATGCTCCTGGCTGTTCCCGTTGTGGCTTTCCTTCCCGACGATCTCGATGTGATAAAGCGGAGTGCGGGGATGAGACGGGACTATCTCGATGACCTCGCAGCGAGATTGTGGCCACAGGCAGGTGCAGACCTCAGCGATTACGCAAAGACCCTCCGGCAGCGCAACGCGCTTCTCAGACACAGCGGCAGGGACGCTGACATCCTCACGCTCGAAGCGCTCGACGTGCGCCTTGCTGCTGCAGGGGCACGGGTGCTCTCCCATCGTCGAACGGTCGCAACAGAGCTCCAGGATCACCTCGTGCACGCCTACGACGTCGTTGGTGGATCCGGTGACCTTCGGTGGGCGTACCGCTCCACCTGGGGCTCGGAGAGCGCCTTGGGGATCGATGCGCTCTCCGATGCGCTGCGCTACGCACTCGATGCCAGGAGATCCAAGGACCTCGAGATCCGCACCACCACCGTGGGGCCCCACAGAGACGAGCCGGAACTCCTCCTCGACGGACGATCGACGAGGGTGAGCGCTTCTCAGGGTGAGCAACGCACCGTGGCGCTTGCACTGCGTGTCGGTGCCTACAGACTGATCGAGGACATCAGGGGCCAGACCCCGATCCTTCTCCTCGATGACGTGTTCTCCGAACTCGATGCCGACCGTGCGGGCAGAGTTCTGTCGCTCATGCCGGACGGCCAGGTTTTTGTCACAACCGCGAGAGACGATGAAGTACCGGCCAAAGGACGCCGCTGGTCGGTACGAGATGGGAAGGTCCAGTGAGCAGAGCAAAGTACCTCAACACGAACCCGAGACGGCAACCTACAGAGATCAGCGTGATCCTCGGCAGGGTGATAGAGGGTGCAGCCGTGGGTGTCGACGTCCGCCAGACAGAGATGGTCGATCGGTGGTGCGACTTCGTTCCCACCGATTGGACGCTGGGGAACCCTGTTGGGGTCCGCGATGGCGTGCTTCTCGTCGAGGTCCTGGACGGCACCACAGCATCGGTATTGCGGTATCAGGTCGACCCGCTGATGAGGGCGATAGCGGACGAGTTCGGTTCCGGTCTGGTGCGGTCGGTTCGGGTCAAGATCAAGCGCCGGTAAGGGGGTATTCGTACTGTGGAAATATGGGGAATCTGCGGTCTGTCGGGTATACTTACACGCGTGTTATCAGCCCCAACGTCTCCGCACCAGCGGCGGACAAAAGGAGCCCCGTGAGTAATCCGAAACGTGCTGCGAGCGCGTCCTACGCAGCAGACTCGATCCAGGTCCTCGAGGGCCTCGAAGCTGTCAGGAGACGGCCGGCGATGTACATCGGGTCAACCGGCCCAAGGGGCCTCCACCACCTCGTCTGGGAGGTCGTCGACAACGCTGTTGACGAGGCCATGGCGGGCTTTTGCACCAGAATCGACGTCACCCTTCTCGAAGACGGCGGTGTGCGCGTCAGGGACAACGGCCGCGGGATACCCGTCGACAAACACAAAGGAACGAAGCTGCCGGCGCTCACCACGGTGCTGACCACACTCCACGCAGGAGGGAAATTCGACTCCGGTGCGTACCAGGTGTCTGGTGGCCTGCACGGAGTGGGAATATCGGTCGTGAACGCTCTTTCCAGCCGCACCGACGTACAGGTGGTACGCGACGGGTTCATGTGGAGTCAGAGCTTTGCATACGGGGACGCCATCGGCACGCTCTCGAAGGGGAAGGCCGCAAAGAGGTCGGGTACGAGTATCACGTTCTGGGCCGATCCCGACGTGTTCGAAGAGACAACCTCGTACTCGACGAAAACCGTCGTCACCCGTCTGAAAGAGATGGCGTTCCTCACGAAGGGCCTCGAGATCAGGTTCCGCGATGAACGTGGCGAGGAAGTCATCGAGGAGACCTTCAAGTACCCCGGCGGCATCATCGATTTCGTCAAGTACCTCAACGCGAGCCGAGAGCCGATCCACAAGCAGGTCGCCTATTTCGAACACGCCGATGGAGACGCAGAGGTTGCCGTTGCGCTGCAATGGACCGCAGGCTACACAGAAACGATCCTGTCGTTTGCGAACAACATCAACACGCACGAAGGTGGCACGCACGAAGAGGGATTCCGAACGTCGCTCACGAAGGCCATCAACGACTTTGCGAGGTCCAAGAACGTCCTGAAGGACAAGGACAAGAACCTCCAGGGTGAAGATGTGAGAGAAGGCCTCACTGCCATTATCTCAGCAAAAGTTCGCCAGCCACAGTTCGAAGGCCAGACGAAGACCAAACTCGGCAATACCGAGATCAGGTCCTTCGTGCAGAAGGCCATGAACCAGGCCCTCCCCGAATGGTTCGCACGCCACCCTGGGGAGAGCAGGAAGATCGTGGACAAGGCCACCTCTGCAGCGAGGGCACGCGCCGCTGCGCGCCAGGCCCGCGACCTCACGAGACGCAAGAGCCTGCTCGAGTCTGGAGGGTTGCCTGGCAAGCTCTCTGATTGCTCATCCAAGGACCCCGACCTGTCCGAGATGTTCATCGTGGAGGGAGACTCCGCTGGTGGATCTGCCAAACAGGCACGCAACTCCCAGTTCCAGGCGATCTTGCCGATCCGTGGGAAGATCATCAACGTTGAGAAGAACCGGCTGGCCCGGGTGCTCCAGAACAACGAGATCCAGTCGCTGATCACCGCGATCGGCACGGGTATCGGAGAAGAACTCAACATCGACAAGGCGAGGTACAAGAAGATCATCATCTTGACAGACGCTGACGTCGATGGCGCCCACATCCGGACCTTGCTCCTGACCTTCTTCTTCAGGCACATGCAGGAAGTGATCAACTACGGGTACGTGTACATCGCTCAACCGCCGCTGTATTCGGCCAAGATCGGCACGAAGACGACCTGGATACAGAATGACGCTGACCTGGCCCGATTCAAGAAGGAGAACGCGTCGCGAAAGCTCAACATCCAGAGGTTCAAGGGCCTCGGTGAGATGAACGCTGGTGACCTGTGGGAAACGACGATGGATCCAGATGCTCGCACCCTGCTTCGGGTGGAACTCGAGGAGCAGTTCTCTGCCGAACAGACGTTCTCGACGCTGATGGGCAATGATGTCGAGGCGCGAAGGCTCTTCATTCAGCAGAACGCGAAGGACGTTCGATTCCTCGACGCGTAGGGCGAAAGATCATGGCGAACGAAAACACCACCAACCAGACCATCCTCCCCATCAACATCGAGACGGAGATGCAGGACTCGTTCCTCGAGTACGCGATGTCCGTCATCGTGTCGCGCGCACTGCCCGACGTGCGAGACGGCCTCAAACCGGTCCACCGCCGCATCCTGTACTCGATGTGGGACAGTGGCATCCGCCCTGGAACCCCGTATCGCAAGTGTGCCCGCGTCGTTGGTGACGTCGTCGGCTGGTTCCACCCTCACTCTCCGGAAGCCGTGTACGACTCGATGGTCCGCCTCGGCCAGGACTTTGCACTGCGCGCGACACTGGTTGACCCGCAGGGCAACTTCGGGACCGTAGACGACCCACCAGCTGCCATGAGGTACACCGAAGCGCGGCTGGCAAAGCTCGCCGCGCACATGCTCGATGGGATCGACGAAGACACCGTCGACTTCAGGGACAACTACTCGGGTGAACGCGAAGAGCCGACCGTGCTTCCTTCACGCTTCCCGAACCTGCTGGTCAATGGATCGACAGGTATCGCCGTAGGCATGGCCACCAACATGGCACCACACAACCTCGGAGAAGTTGTCGATGCCGTGCTCTATGCGCTCGACAACGCTGATGCCGACGTCGACGATCTTATGCAATTCGTCAAGGGACCCGACTTTCCGACGGGGGCCTACATAGTCGGTACGGCGGGGATCAACGACGCCTTGATGACCGGCCGTGGGTCCATCAAGATGCGTGCTGTGCACGACATCGTCGAGATACGCAAGGGCAGGACGGGGATCGTGATCACGGAGATCCCCTACCAGGCATCACGCGACAGGATCATGGAGAAGATCGCAACGCTCGTGCGTACCAAGGTCGTCACGGGTATCGCCGATCTCAGAGACGAGTCAGACCGCCACGGCACACGACTGGTAGTCGAACTCAAGAGGGAAGCAAACGCCCACGTCGTGCTCAACCAGTTGTTCAAGCACACCCAACTCGAAGACACCTTCTCTGTGAACGCTATAGCGCTTGTCGATGGTGTGCCGAGAACACTGAACCTCGCCCAGTTGGTCCACCACTACATCGCACACCAACTCGAGGTGATCGAGC
This sequence comes from uncultured Acidimicrobiaceae bacterium, assembly GCA_964444875.1. Classification (GTDB taxonomy): domain Bacteria; phylum Actinomycetota; class Acidimicrobiia; order Spongiisociales; family UBA5794; genus JAMBLL01. Next base: position 10,563 of record CAYUJA010000017.1, read on the forward strand.
GCCGGTCGCGGTTCCGCCTCGCCAAGGCACAGGCCAGGGCCCACATCCTCGACGGACTGCTCATCGCCCTCGACAACATCGATGAGGTCGTTCGGGTCATCCGGTCGTCGGCCAACGTCGATGAGGCACGGACGGCTCTGATGACGCGATTCGACTTGAGCGAGATCCAGTCCAACCACATCCTCGACATGCCACTGCGGCGCCTCACCGCACTCGAAACCAACAAACTGCGTGAAGAACTCGCAGCCCTCCAAGAGACCATCGCGTACCTCGAGGACCTGCTCGCTCACGAACCGAAACGGCGGGCACTCATCGCTGAAGAGATGGGCGAGGTCCGCCAGAAGTTCTCCGACAAGCGCAGGAGCCGGATCATTCCAGACACAGGCGAGATGTCGCTCGAGGATCTGATCGCAGACGAAGAGATCGTCGTGAGTGTCTCGTCCAACGGTTACGTCAAGGCGGTGCTCGCCTCGGCCTACCGCAAGCAGGGGCGCGGTGGACGTGGTGTCAAGGGTGCCAATGTTCGAGACGATGATGTCATCGTGCATCTGCTCCACACGTCGGCCCACGCCTTCTTGCTCTTCTTCACGAACCGGGGAAAGGTCTACCGGGTCAGGGCACACGAGATCCCCAGAAAAGACCGCACAGCCAAGGGTTCCCTCATCCAGTCGGTGCTGCCGCTCGAACCCGACGAGGTCGTCGAGGCTGTCATCGATACGAGGGACTACGAGACCAATCGGCACCTGGTCATGTTCACGAAACTCGGTGTGGTCAAGAAGTCGAAGTTCGCAGACTATGACTCGCGTAATCAGGTACTCGTGGCGATCACGCTCCAAGACGGCGACGAGGTCGTTGCCGTGCGTCAGACCAACGGCGATTCCGACCTGATGATGTTCACCAAGAACGGTCTTGGTATCCGGTTCGCCGAGCAGGATGTCCGTCCGATGGGACGCTCGGCCCAGGGTGTGCGCGGCATCAGGTTGCGCGATGGCGACGAGGTCGTTGCAGCGGCCGTTGCAGACGAGGCAGAGGAAGTCCTCCTCCTCACAGAGGGTGGTTACGGCAAGAGGGTCAAGATGGACGAGTTCCGCCTTCAGCGCCGTGGAGGCATTGGCGTCATCTCCATGAAGATCACTCGTGTCCGGGGCCGGGTTGCGGCGGCGAGTGCCGTATCTGCCGGTGACGAGATCGTCGTGACGTCATCAGATGGCATCGTGATGAGGTCAGAGGCCAAGGCGATCTCACGCCAGAAGCGACCATCGACCGGTGTCAAGGTGATGAGCCTGTCAGGGGGAGCAACGCTCTCTGCACTGACGGTAGTGGCGCCGAACGGCGACTAGGGCACAGTGATGCTCAATGGCAGGGTCTGCGGGTCCTAGCCGGTACACTGAAGGTTCGTTAGGAGGACGTATGACGGTTCGCCGGGTACGCCGAATCATCCGAAAGATCGACCCGTGGACCGTGCTGAAGGTCGCCGCAGTGTTGAACGCGATCATCAGCCTGGTGTGGGTTCTCGGCGTGTGGGTTGCATGGTCGATCGCCGTACAACGAGGGATACCCGAGGCGTTCGTCGAGATATTCGCCAGGCTCACGATCGCTATCACCCCGGACGGGGAGCTGTACTTTCGTGTCGTCGTGATGTTCGCGATCGTGTGGGCGATAACCGCAACCGCTGTGTTGACGCTCGGTGCGATTCTCTACAACCTGATATCGGATCTGGTCGGAGGCGTCGAGTTGATCATGCTCGAAGAGGTCCCCGACTTCGCACCCACCACCGAACCAGCGATGCCACGCCCCGTCCTGCACGTTCCTCCCGCGGAGCCGATCCCTCCTGAACTAGCGTCTCAAGAGACAGCAGAACATACGGCTACCTGACAGCCTTTCAACGTATTACGTATTGCGAAATACGTGCTTTGTTCCGAAGAACCGGCTCGGCGTCCAGGACTCGATGTCACGGGGATGAGTGCCACACTGCGATGTCGAGCTCCATGTCCATGGCTCTCCTGAGGACCTCGCGACCCTGTGACGACGCGTCCTGGATATTTGCGTCGTAACCCCCGTCTGCTGCGAGCATCGTCACCGCTGCAAGCGTGATCGCTTCCAGGTGCCCTGCATGATCCGAAACCCCAACGATTCGCTCGTCGTGTGGTCCCACGGCGATCAAGACGGCACCTCCCCAGTTGTCCGATGTTCGGGCTACGAACCGCCCCTTGGACCGCCTCTGGGCCCACACAGGCCCGACTGGCTCCGGGAAGGTGATCGCCTCCCCTTTGCGGAACGGCCTGCCTGGCTCTGTCCAGGCGATGGTGACCGTGTCGGATTCCGTGATAGCCGCCGACGGGTGATGTGCCAGTGAAGGAGCCAATGTCGATCCGACATTGGCTGCGACAGCCACCGGTGAGGCAGCAGGCCCGCGGTGAAGGCCGGTTTCATCCTTCCACAGGACGAGGGGGACCCCCAGTACAGAGGCGCGTGCCGTGAGGTCCGTTGAGGGTGTCTCACCCGTGGACACGATCACGTCGTAGTCAGAGAGGTCTCCTGCGGTTCCTGATCTCTTCCCGAGTCTCGGTATGTCCGATTGCATGAAACCAATGCGCGTCACAGAGGCTTCGGCATACAGCACCCGTGCCGTCCTGCCGGCTACCTCGTCTGTTCCGTCGAGGGCGACCTTCATCTGACGGCATGGTCGGTCGGTTCCCACGTTCCGGTGGGCCTCGGAGGAGGTGCAGGCTTCTGCGCCAACTTGACTGCGATAGCAAGTGCGACCGCAAGGCCGACGACGAGGGCGAGGATGGTCTTCATACAGGGAAGATACCTGCGAAGTGGTTGATTGCGGTGGCCGTGTATCGTTGTGGATGCCCCGGAAGCATCCGGGTGCCTGTATCGAGCGAAGTCCGGTGAGATCCCGGCGCTGTCCCGCAACTGTGATCCTCCTTCGGAAGGTAGCCAGGTCGCCTCCCTGCAGGTGAGTTGTGGCCCTTCGGAGGAGAGAGGCTGGAACTGTCCGCAGTCTCCTCCACTGATAGGAGACATGTATGGATCGTCGAGTACTGATTGCCGTAGCTGTCGTAGCTGCCGTCGTCGTTGGGTTCTTTGCCTTTCGCCTCGTTACCGATGACACCGGTGAGACACAGACGATCGCGACGACGGCCACCGTTGCTGCTACGACCACGGCGCCGTCTGAGACGACGACCACGCAAGCCGGCACTACGACCACGGCGCCGTCTGAGACGACGACCACGACAGCACCAGACGATGGTTTCCCCGTCACCATCGACGCACCGAACGGACCCGTCACCATCGATGCGAAACCAGAGAAGATCGTTTCGATCTCGCCGACCTCGACCGAGGTCCTCTTCGCTGTTGGTGCGGGCGGGCAGGTAGTAGCGGTCGACGACCAGTCGAACTTCCCCGCGAATGCTCCGGTGACGGACCTGTCAGGGTTCACCCCGAATATCGAGGCGATCGCTTCTTTCGATCCGGACCTCGTGTTCTTGTCCTTCGACCCGGGCGACGTGATCGCAGGGCTCGAAGCGATCGGCATCCCCGTGATCATGCATCCGACAGCCCTGAGTATCGACGATGCCTACGCGCAATGGGAACAGGTCGGTGCCGCCACGGGAAACGTCGCACAGGCTGGCGAGGTGGTTGCCGACGCGCAGACCGCTATCGGCTCGGCGATCGACACCCTGCCGGACAACACGGACCTTCTGACCTACTACTACGAACTCGACCCGACGTACTACTCGCTGACCTCCTCCACATTCGTGGGTGAACTGTTCGCTCTGACGAGGATGGCGAACATCGCCGACGGTTCGGACCCCGACGGTTTCGGGTTTCCACAGTTGAGCGCTGAGTACATCATCGAGCAGAACCCGACGCTGATCTATCTCGCAGATACGAAATGTTGTGGCCAGGATGCAGACACTGTCGCCCAACGGCCTGGCTGGGACACGCTCGATGCTGTTGCGGGTGATGCGGTGATCGAACTCGATGACGACATAGCGAGCAGATGGGGTCCGAGGATCACCGACCTGGTCGACGACATCGTCGTATCGATCCTCGACCTCGAGTTCGCCGACGCATGAACGCCGGCCGCCCCGTTGAGACCCGCCTCCACTGGTGGTGGGTTGGTGGGGTGGTTCTTGCCCTCGTCGCCGCGATCATCGCCGGCGTCATGATCGGGGTCGCAGATGTATCCCCGATGGACGTCGTGCGCTCGACACTCGACAAACTTCCGTTCGTCGACATCGACTCCGGGATGACGATCCGCGAAGAAGCCATCGTGTGGCAGATACGGATGCCGCGGGTCATCCTGGGTGTCGTCGTCGGGTCGATGCTGTCCGCATCGGGTGCGGCGTACCAGGGCGTCTTCAGGAACCCCCTTGCCGACCCTTACTTGCTCGGTGCTGGAGCAGGCGCGGGACTCGGTGCAACCCTTGCGATCGCGTACGGCCCGAACACCACCGGCTGGCTCGTTGACCCGCTTCCGCTAGCGGCCTTCATCGGCGCCGTCGTGGGCGTGGCGCTTGCGTACGTGCTCGGGTACACCGTGCGGTCGGGTAGGACGTCGGTCACCCTGATCCTGGCCGGAGTCGCCGTCGCAGCGTTCCTCACGGCCCTTCAGACCTTCATCCAGCAACGAGAGTCCGAGACCCTCCAGGAGGTATACGGATGGATCCTCGGGAGCCTCAACACCGCAG
>CAYUJA010000018.1:0-15138 GCA_964444875.1 uncultured Acidimicrobiaceae bacterium
GATGAAGGTGATCGAGAAACAACGCATCGACCTCGTCGTGCAGGCAGGCTCGGGAGGTGTCTCCATGATGGGGAACCTTGGCGGCGTGAAGATCAACAAGGGGATCGACGACGCAATGGGCCTGCCACAGATCAAGGCGAAGATCGGCCACATCAAAGGGATCCTGATCGATCGTGGGGTCACGATCCCGGTTCCCGACTGACGAACGGATCGCGACGGGTGATGAGCCTGATGCTCCCTGATACGATGGGCCCATGGGAAACCAGAGAGATGTGAACGTTCGGCTCGCAGAGGTCCAGGATGCTCTGTTGGCACTCGACGATCACGACTTCGCCGCTAAATACGAACTGTTGAAAGAGCAGGACAAGCTCAGAGAAGAGGCAGCCGCGTTCGCGATGGATCAGGACGCAGGTCGGTCAGACGAAGAACTGCTCGCCGAACTCGGTGCATTGCGTGGACAGATGATGGCGATCGAAGATCAGGGCATCGACCTCGTCTATCAGGCCGGCACGGGCGGTGTATCGAACATGGGAAATCTCGGTGGTGTTGGCATCAATCGGGGCATCGGTGAGGCCCAGGGGCTTTCTCGGATCAAGAACCGTATCGGCATCATCAAGAACACGCTGGGTGATCGGGGCGTGGAAGTCCCCGATCCGGACTGAGAAACACGGGGGACCGCGGCAGGGCTGGCTCGTTTCGTGACTACGATCGTGGGCAATGGGCGACTACCACGTACATCTCCATCCCCACGGGCCATACACGGGCAAGGGGCCACCTCCGGGACAATATCCGATCGACCACATCGAGGCGTACTTCGAGGCGGCGTACGCGAACGGCGCCAGGGAGGTCGGCTTCACAGAGCACCTCTACCGGTGCATCGAGTCCAAGGCTGTGCTCGGCAGGTGGTGGAACGCCGACCCACGCAAGGATCTCAGAGATTTTGCCAAGTCCTATATCCGTTCTGAACGGGTGCTGTCCCTCGAGCGCTACGTCCAGGCGGTGGTCGACGCCAAAGATCGGGGGCTGCCTGTCAAACTCGGACTCGAGGTCGACTTCTTCCCCGAAACTGTCGACGCCGTCGTGGAGTTCCTCAAGCCGTACCCGTTCGACTTCCTGATCGCATCGATCCATTGGGTGGGAGCGTGGGGGATCGACCTCGAGCAGCACGAGTACGAGTTCGACAGACGTGGACATCGCCAGGCGTACGAGGACTACTTTGCGCTCGAAACGAAGCTCGCCGGCTCCGGGCATTTCGACGTCCTGGCACACGCCGACGTGGTGAAGAAGCGTGGTGTATTCCTCGACCATGAACCGCTCGACCTGTACGAGGAACTTGCCGTTGCCTCCGCACGCGGTGGCACAGCTGTCGAGGTTTCGACGGCCGGTTTGTACCACCCCGCGGGCGAGATGTACCCGTCCAGGGCGCTCCTGGAGCGGTTCCACAACCACGAGGTTCCGATAACCCTTGCATCAGATGCCCATGTCCCGCAGTTCTGCGGCCGTGACATGGACAAGGCGATCGACCTGGCCCGCAGCGTCGGGTACACCGAACGCATCGAGTTCACGAAACGGGTGGGTCGGCTCGTACCGCTCGAACAGGGAACGCCGAGCGTCTAGAGAGACGCTGCCAGAGCCGCCACCGCTGTGGACGCGCCGGTGAGCACGGGTTCCCCGTGGCCGAAGAACGCGGCCTCGTATGTGAGTCCTGCGAGCTTCCTGACGGAATCGAAGGCTGCGTCCATGTCAGGCGTGAACCTGGGGTTCGGCCCGATCACCCCTCCACCGCTCCCGTTGAGCGCATCGCCCGTGAACAGTCCGAGATCGGGGTCGAGCATCGAGATGTGCCCCTTCGTGTGCCCGGGTGTCGCAACAGCCACGACCCCGTTGACGATGTTCCCGTCATGAAGGGGAATGATGGAGCGACCCGAACTGATACCGGTGATGTCGAGTTGTCCTGCGAAGATGTCGGCATCGGCTGCAGCATCGATAACGGCGGCCCATGACCCGACGTGGTCGGGGTGATCGTGCGTTGTGATCACATATCCGACGTCCGACCAGGACTTCCCGTATTCGCCGAGCACGGCCTCGATCGCGGGTGCGCTGCCACGGATCCCGGTGTCGATGACCATCAGGCCATCGCCACGCTCGATCACGTAGGCAGACACGAAATCCAGGTTGACGCGTTTGGACGTGACCAGTTCGGTGATCTGAGGACCCGTCGTTGTGACTGCGGTTGCCGTGGTCGTGGATGCCGCGGTGGTCGTGGTTGTGGATGCCGTAGTGGTGGATGCGGCGGCGGTGGTACTCGTGGCGACGGCTGTCCCTTTCGTGGAACACGCAGCGGCGGCGACCCCGAAAATGGCCACACCGATAGCCCCGGTCCCGACGGTGCGCAGGAATCGTCTTCTCTCGGTGTCGTAGGTCATCGGGACCACGCTAGCGTCTCGGCACACATCAGATGACGACGGGCTCTGTGCAGGATCAGGCATGCCGGCTCAACGCGGGATGTGTTCCAGCATCGCCAGGCGCTCCGATACACTCGCACACCATGACCGCTCCCTCCGTTTGGCTGACCACGCTCGGCTGTTCAAAGAACCAGGTTGATTCCGATAAGATCTCGTCCGTCCTCGGCGACTCGGGGTACACGGATGCCGATGACCCGGAGTCCGCAGACGTTGTGATGGTCAACACGTGCGGGTTCATCGATGCGGCCCGTCGGGAATCGATCGACACCATCCTCGATCTCGCTGCTGCCAAACGCGACGACGCCAAGCTCGTCGTCATGGGATGCATGGCCCAACGCTACGAGAGTGAACTCATCGAGGCGCTTCCTGAAGCAGATGCGGTGATCGGCCTGTCGAGATACTCCGAACTCGTTGACGAACTGGATGCGATGACCGGCTGGCAGCCCATCGAGATCTCCGGCGTCAGGCGGTCGCACATGGACATACTCGATGTCGTCCGGCGGCCCACACCGGTGACACCGTACGCCTACGTGAAGGTCGCAGAGGGCTGCAACAAGACGTGTGCGTTCTGTGCCATCCCCCTCATCCGGGGCAAGCAGCGTTCCAGGGCGGGGGAAGGGATCGTCGCGGAGATCGAAGGCCTGGTCGGCGCCGGCGTTCAGGAGATCGTCCTCGTCGCCCAGGACCTCGCAGCCTACGGGAGAGACAACGATGCTGGTTCGATCGAGGCTCTCGTCGAGCAAGCCGCTTCGGTCGATCACCTGGCCCGACTGCGCCTCTACTACCTGTACCCGAAGGAGATCCGCCAGGGTTTGATCGACCTCATGGCGGGCCATCGCACGATCGCCAACTACTTCGACCTGTCGCTCCAGCACTCCTCTGCGAAGTTGCTGCGCGCTATGCGCAGGCCGGGAAGCGGCGACGGCCACAGGGACCTCATCGCACGCATCCGCACGGCAGCCCCCGACGCTGCCACACGCTCGAGTTTCATCGTCGGGTTCCCCGGCGAGACGGATGACGACGTCGAGGACCTCGCCGGGTTCCTGCGGGATGCCAGGCTCGATTGGGCAGGCTTCTTCGCGTTCTCGCGTGAGGACGGGACGGCGGCCGCCGACATGGACGACCAGGTTCCACCGGAAGCGATCAACGAACGCCTCCGCTACATCCAGAACATCCAGGATGAGATCACGACGACCAAGAACGTTGAAGCCGTGGGGTCCACGGTGCGTGTGCTCGTCGACCAGGTCGAGGACGGCCAGGCCGTCGGCCGGTCGTTCCGCGAGGCCCCAGAGATCGACGGTGTCATCCTGCTCGATGCGGGATCGCCGGGAGAATGGGTCGACGCGGCCATCACCGGTGCTTATGAAACCGACACGGTGGCCACGGTGGTCCGCCCGTGAACGTCGAGAGCCTCGCTGTGGGGACCGAACTGCTCCTGGGTCAGATCGTCAATACCAACGCCGCCGATATCGCGGTTCGGCTCGCCGACTCCGGCGTGACCCACATCCGCCAGAGTGTCGTTGGAGACAACGCCGAGCGTATGGAGGCCGCCATCGGTGAAGCGGTGTCGCGTTCCGATGCGTTGATCATCACCGGCGGCATCGGACCGACCGCGGACGACATCACGAGGGAGGCCGTGGCAGGTGTCGCTGGTGTGTCTCTGTATTTCGACGAGACCTATGCACAGGACATGCGCCAACGGTGGGAGCGCCTCGGGAGGGAGTTCCCCGAATCGAACCTACGCCAGGCGTACAGGCCCGAGGGGGCGGACGTTCTCGCCAATCCGAAGGGCAGTGCGCCGGGATTCAAGATCGAAGTTGACGGCTGCTGGATCTTCTCTCTTCCCGGGGTCCCTGTGGAGATGCGAGCGATGCTCGATGCTCATGTCATGCCGTTTCTTCGTTCGCTCGAAGGGGGAGAGGCGGCTGTCGTCGTGTCCCGCGTCCTCCACAGCTGGGGGATGTCGGAGGCGAGCGTCGGAGAGGTGCTCGATGACGTGTTCCACCGTTCGCAGAACCCGACCGTCGCGTTCCTGGCGTCTGCGGGAGTCATCAAGATCCGGCTCACCGCCAGGGCACGCACCGATCACGAGGCACGTGATCTGATCGCACCTGTCGAAACGGTGGTTCGCGCAAGGCTTGGAGACCGCATCTTCGGTGTCGACAGCGATACGATCGAACACATCATCCACGACCTTCTCCTCGAACGAGGCTGGACGATCGCAACGGCGGAATCCGCAACAGCGGGCCTCGTCGCCTCGCGCCTGACCAGTGTGCCGGGGTCGAGCGCCACGTTCCGTGGTTCGGTTGGTGCGTACGCATCCGACATCAAGACCTCCCTGCTCTTCGTTCCTGAGTCCCTGATACGCGACAAGGGGATCGTGTCTGAGGATGTCGCCCTTGCGATGGCCAGGGGAGCGTGTCGGCGTCTCGCGACCGATGTCGCCGTTGCGGTGACGGGATCCGCCGGGCCCGATCCTCTGGAGGTCGAGACAGGGACGATGTGCGTCGCGGTCGTGACCCCCGACGGTGAGCGGGCCCGTACCTTCAAGATGCCTGGAGACCGGGAACGGGTTCGCGCCTACACCGCCACTGCAGCACTCCATCAGGTCCGGCTCGCACTGCTCGAACAATGAGCGGCCACGCGTTTGTGGCGGTCGACCTCTCCGATGAAGAGCGTCATCGTCTGTCCGCGGCATTGAGCGCGGCGAGTCCGGGTTCGCCGGTCCCAGGGAAGCGCCCGCCTCCTGCCAACTGGCACATCACGCTGCGGTTCCTCGGCGAGTGCAGCGATACGGATGCCGACCGCATCATCCACGAGGTGTCCGAGGGGCTCACCGTCGCTCCGGGCAAGGTCTTTGCGTCCGGCGTGGGCGCGTTCGGCCGTCCGTCGAAGGCAACGGTGCTGTACGTGGCGATCGACGACCCCGAAGGCATACTCACCCACCTCGCAGGGGTATGCGAGTCGGCAGCGAGGGACATCGGATTCGACCCCGATGAACGTCCCTTCGTGCCCCACCTCACGCTCTCGCGTCTGCGACCGCCGCTGGACGTCCGCCGCCTCACCGAGAGCTTTGGGGAGTTCCGGGTCCCGATCGAGGTCTCCGCCATCACCCTCTTGCGTTCGGTCCCCTCACGCTCCGGCATCACCTACGACCCCCTCCACACCATCACGCTGTGAACCCAGGGTTCGCGGCATCGTATATAGCGCTGCGAGCCCACGGTTGGGAGGCGCCCTGAACCCAGGGTTCGCGGCATCGTATATAGCGCTGCGAGCCCGCGGAATGGGGTGACGAGGGCGTCCTGTGCGGAAATCCACCGCATCGAACAGGTGTTCGACTAGGCTGGTGTTCGCACCAATGAATGCCAAACGTGTGATTCGAACCGTAATCTGTCACACGGGTTCGATACGGTGGTGTCAACCAGTCGAAAGGGAACTGCAGATGGCTCCAACACAGAGCGAAAAAGACAAGAACCTCGAGATGGCGATGTCCCAGATCGAGCGTCAGTTCGGCAAGGGAGCGATCATGCGCCTCGGCACCGACGAGATACGCCAGATCGAGGCGATACCCACCGGTGCGCTCTCTCTCGACCTTGCCCTGGGCATAGGCGGTCTCCCACGGGGCCGTGTCGTTGAGATCTTCGGACCGGAGTCCTCGGGAAAGACCTCGCTTGCTCTCCATGTTGTGGCCGAAGCCCAGCGCAACGGAGGTAACGCCGCGTTCATCGATGCCGAACACGCACTCGATCCCATCTACGCGAAGGCGATCGGTGTCGACATCGATGAACTCCTCATCTCCCAGCCGGATACCGGCGAGCAGGCTCTCGAGATCGCAGACATGCTGATCCGCTCCGGTGCGATCGACGTAGTCGTCATCGACTCGGTTGCGGCCCTCGTTCCGCGCGCTGAACTCGAAGGGGACATGGGGGACGTCCACGTCGGCCTCCAGGCCCGCCTGATGTCCCAGGCACTGCGCAAGCTGTCTGGCACCATCAACAGGTCGAACACCACAGCCATATTCATCAACCAGATCCGCGAGAAGATAGGTGTGATGTTCGGATCACCTGAGGTAACGCCTGGTGGCCGTGCGCTGAAGTTCTATTCGAGCGTGAGGCTCGATATCCGCCGGATCGAGACGATCAAGGTTGGCACCGAGAGCATCGGGAACAAGGTGCGGGTGAAGGTGGTCAAGAACAAGGTTGCCCCACCGTTCAGGATGGCGGAGTTCGACATCATGTTCGGCGAGGGCATCTCCCGAGAGGGCAGCCTCATCGATGTGGCGGTCGAGCACGGGATCGTCCGCAAGGCCGGCGCCTGGTACACCTACGACGGTGACCAGTTGGGCCAGGGCCGTGAGAAAGCCAAGGACTATCTCCGACAGAACCCGGAACTTGCGATGCAACTCCAGGACCAGGTACTGCGTGCGGTCGGGGTGATCACAGACGAAACAGACGAAGCCGACGAGGCTGAGGAAGCGTCCGAGGCGGGAACACCCGACACGGAATAGCTGAATCCCGGTTTTCGCGTTCCCAATTGCTGTGCCATGGGCTAGTATCGGAAGCAATCACACACATAGCTACTGAAACCAGCCTGAACCGTGAACGAGAAACAGCTAGACACTTCCTGATCGAGGGTCCCGCCCTCTGAGTGCAGGCGTCACGTGTGTGCCGAGCCCCTAGGGGTTCGGCACGCCTATTTCCGGTCCAGGTGGAACGAGGAACGAAGATGGAACAGATCTCGAGCCTGCTGATCCCGGGACTGGTCGTTGCGGGGGTCTTTCTTGCGGGGTTGCTGGTCGGCCGGCGGCTGGTCAAACAACCCGCAGCTCCCGAGGAGATCCTCGCCGATGCTCGCATGGAGGCACAACGGATCCTCGCGCGGGCTGACGAAGAGGCACGGGCGAAAGCCGAGACGTACCGCGACCGTGAGGAAGCGACGATCGAACACCGACGCGTCGAGGTCGTGTCGAAAGAGGACAGGATCTCACAGCGCACAGCGACGCTCGAGCAGCGCGCTGCGAACCTGGCCCAACGCGAGGAACTGGTCATCGACAAGGAACGCGCAGTTGCCGTCCAGATGGTCGAGGCAGCGCAGGCCAAAGAAGATGCACTGCTCGAACTCGAAGCGATGGCGGGTTTCGATTCGAATGTGGCCAAGACACGACTGCTCGAGAAGGTCGAAGACGACGCCAGGCGTGACGCCATGGTGATGGTGCGTGACATGGAGACACGAGCACGCGAAGAGGGAGAACGGCGTTCACGCCGGATCCTCGCCACGGTGATCCAACGTGTCGCATCGGACGTCGCATCGGAGACGACGATCTCTTCGGTGGCACTCCCGACAGACGACATGAAGGGCCGGATCATCGGGCGCGACGGCCGCAACATCCGTTCGTTCGAAGCTATCACCGGTGTGGACCTGATCGTTGATGACACTCCTGAAACAGTGTCCGTGTCGACGTTCGATCCCGTTCGCAGAGAGGTAGCCAGGTTGGCGCTCGAGCGTCTCGTCGAGGACGGTCGTATCCATCCGACATCGATCGAAGAAGCGTACGAGAAGGCACGTGATGCTGTCGAACAATCGATCCGCGATGCGGGAGAATGGGCGATGCTCGAAGTGGGCGTCACGAGGATGCACCCGGAACTGACAACGCTCGTCGGCAGATTGCGCTACCGCACGAGCTACGGACAGAACGTCCTCGACCATCTCGTCGAGTCAGGTCACATTGCGGGCATGCTCGCAGCCGAACTCGGTGTCGACGAAGCTGAGGCACGCAGGGCCGCGTTCCTCCACGACATCGGCAAGGCGGTGAGCCACGAGGTTGGCGGTTCTCACGCCATGATCGGTGCCGAGATTGCCAGGCGCTTCGGTGAAGATGCGGCGATCGTACACGCCATAGAGGCACACCACAACGAGGTGGAACCGAGGACGTTGACAGCGGTACTCGTCCAGGCAGCCGACGCGGTCTCGGCCTCACGGCCCGGTGCGCGCCGTGAGGCGCTCGACTCGTACGTGCGGCGTCTGGAACGGCTCGAAGAGATCGCGGAGGGTTTCGCGGGTGTCGAGAAGGTCTTCGCGCTCCAGGCTGGCCGTGAGGTGCGTGTCGTGGTCGATCCCGGCACACTCGATGACCTCGGTTCCAAGGACCTCGCCAGGCGCATTGCCCGCAAGCTCGAGGACAACCTGCAGTATCCGGGCCAGATCGAGGTAACCGTCATCCGCGAGTACAGGGCCAAGGACTACGCCCGTTGAGTCTTGCCCCCCCGGCCTGTGCCTTCGGTGTAGGGGAGAGACGATGTACCCTTGCGCAGTTCACGATGACGCCCGATGAAAGCACGTATGACTGAAGCAACGGCACTCGGCATGCCCTCTGTCAAAGAGATCCGCATACCAACGCGTTCGGGACAGCGCTACTACGTGCGCACCTTCGGATGCCAGATGAACGAGCACGATTCAGAGCGGATCGCGGGACTGCTCGAGGCCGACGGCATGGTGTCTACTGAGTCCCCCGACGATGCGGACCTGATCGTGCTCAACACATGCACGATCAGAGAGAACGCAGACACGAAGCTGTACGGATACCTCGGTTCGCTCAAGAGAACCAAGACCGAGAATCCGGGACTCCGGATCGCGGTCGGCGGGTGCTCAGCGCAGAAGGAACGTGACATGATCCGCGAACGCGCGGCCTGGGTCGATGTCGTGTTCGGCACCCACAACGTCCACAGGGTCGTCGATCTTCTCGACCAGGCAGACGAGTGGGGACCCGTTACCGAGATCTGGGACGAAAGTATCCCGATTGCTGACATCCCGAGCGGATTGTCGGTTCAGCGGGAGTCCGCGCACTCAGCATGGGTGACGATCACCGTTGGGTGCAACAACTCGTGCACGTTCTGCATCGTGCCGATCGTTCGTGGACCCGAGATCTCTCGCCGGCCAGGTGACATCATCAGGGAAGTAGAGCGTCTCGCTGCCGACGGCGTCGTTGAGGTCACGCTGTTGGGCCAGAACGTCAACTCGTACGGCAGGGATCTCGACCTCAACGGACGCAAGCCCCTCTTTTCGGACCTCCTGCGCAGGGTCGGCGAGGTCGATGGCATAACACGCATCCGCTACACCAGTCCCCATCCGAAGGACTTCAGGGAGGACGTCGCGCTGGCGATGGCGGAAACGCCTGCCGTGTGCGAACAGATCCATTTCCCCCTGCAGTCAGGCTCGAACCGCATCCTTTCTGCGATGCACCGCGGGTACACGGCAGAGCGTTTCCTCCAGAGGCTCGAGATGATGCGCAGTATCGTCCCCGACCTTGCCGCATCGACCGACGTGATCGTCGGGTTCCCAGGAGAAGCAGAGGAAGACTTCCAGGCAACACTCGACGTGATGGCCGAGGCGAGGTTCGACAATGCGTACATGTTCCAGTTCTCACCACGGCCTGGGACGCCGGCAGCGGAGATGGACGCCCAGGTGCCCGCGGAGGTCGTCACCGAACGATTCAACAGGCTCGTCGAGCAGCAGAACCAGATCACGTTCGAGCGGAACCTCGAACAGGTCGGCACGACGGTGGAAGTGATGGTCGAAGGGCCGTCCAAGCGCGATGCATCGGTGGCTACGACCAGGACACGGGGCAACCGGATCGTCCACGTGGCAGGGGAGTGGGTCCCTGGAACGTTGCTTGTTGTCGACGTCACGCGAGCAGCGCCGCACTACCTCGAAGGGGTGCTTCCGTCCTGACCATCGCAGCGATCGTCGGGCCGACCGCAGCAGGCAAGTCGGAGATCGCTGAGGCTGTCGCGAGAAGGTTCCATGCCACGATCATCTCGATCGACTCGATGCAGGTGTACCGGGGCATGGACATCGGCACGGCGAAGCCCGGCAGCGACGTCCGAACGTGGGTTGACTATCGCATGGTCGATGTGTGCGACCCTGAAGACGACTTCACCGTTCACGACTTCCAGCGGGCCGCTCGGCGTAACATGGAAGAACTCGCCACCCAGAATCGACGCGTCGTCATTGCCGGAGGTTCGGGCCTTCACTTCCGGGCGGTGGTCGACCCGATGACCTTTGCGCCTACAGACCCCGAACTGCGGGCCGAACTCGAGGCGATGCCGATCGACGAGCTCGTACGAGAACTCCTCACCGCAGACCCCAACGCCCAAGACGTCGTTGATATGGCGAACCCGCGTCGTGTGGTGCGGGCGCTCGAGATCGTTCGGCTCACCGGTCGAACACCGAGTCAGCGTGCAAGTACGTCAGAAGCCTCGCTGGTGCGCTCGTACACGGCGCTGCACCCGTTCGCGGCGATCGGTGTGGACGCATTCGGCGCATCATCGCAACGCATCGAACGCCGCTTGTCTGGGATGCTCGATGCTGGATTCATCGATGAAGTGAAAGGCCTCCACTCGCACCTGGGTCCGGCTGCATCCCAGGCCGTCGGATACCGTCAATTCGCCAGGGTGATCGCAGGTGAGATCACCCGCGACGAGGCGATCGCTGATACGCTGAGGGCAACACATGGGCTGGTGAAGCGCCAACGCACTTTCTTCCGCAAGGATCCGCGGATCGAGTGGCTGGTGTGGGAGGATGACGCTGCCAGGCGCGTTGAAGAAGCGGTGGTCCACATTGGGGAGAGAATGCAATGGAATTCGTGAAGGTCGAGGGCCTCTCAAACGACTTCATCGTCATCGACGGGCCGTACGTGCCCGATCCCGAGGACGTCGTGCGCTGGTGTGCGCGCCGCACGGGTGTCGGCGCCGACGGCGTGCTCGTGATCTCGCGGATCGAGGATGGCCGCATGTCCATGCGGTACTGGAACGCCGACGGCGGAGAAGCGGAGATGTGCGGCAACGGCCTTCGGTGTGTGGCGAAGCTCGGATACGAGCGGGGCTGGATGTCGTCACGTTCGTTCATCGTTGAAACCGCGGTAGGCGACCACGACGTGACCGTGAACGACGATTTCGTGAGGGCGTTCGTCGGTGAGACGAATCCGTTCCGAACCGGAACGCTCACGGTCGCAGGCCAGGACGTCCACCCGTTTGCGATCGGTAACCCTCACGCTGTCATCTTCGTCGACGATATCGATGAGGCGCCCGTCGATACCGTGGGCCCTGAGATCGAGAACGATGCGATGTTCCCGAACAGGACGAACGTCGAGTTCGTGCAGTTGATGGATGATGGCACCATCAAGACCAGGGTGTGGGAGCGTGGTGTCGGCGAAACACAGGCATCGGGAACGGGTGCCACGGCCTCTGCCTACGTCGCACACACCGTCGGGGGTTTCGCGATACCGATCATGGTCGAACTCCCGGGAGGGGTACTGACGATCACGTTCGACGAACAGGGAGCCTGGATGGAGGGCCCTGCTGCGATCGTCTTCTCCGGAACACTCGACTGATCAGTCGAGGCGCCGTAGGACGGCGACCACAACACCAAGGATCTCGACTCCGCCGCCAAAGATCATCGGTTCGTAGGCATCGTTCTCGGGCGTGAGCGTCACGGCCGTGTCGCTACGATGGAAGGTCTTGACGGTCGCTTCGTCACCATCGATCAGCGCCGCAACCACCTGCCCGTTCCGCGCCGTCTGCTGCTTTTGGACGACGACGTAATCACCGTCGTAGATCCCGATGTTGATCATCGAATCGCCCCTGATCCGCAACATGAACACCGGCTCCTGGCCCACAAGCTCCGTCGGCAGCGGGTAGATCTCCTCGATGTCTTCTTCAGCGAGGATCGGTGAGCCAGCAGCGATGTGGCCAACGAGCGGAACATCGCGGACGGCGGCGCGCGAGATCGCAACGGCACCGTCGGGTGCGATGACCTTGATAGCGCGGGGCTTGGACGGGTCTCTCCTGATGAAACCGGCAGCAGCAAGCGACGAGAGATGGCTGTGGACGGTCGAGGGCGACCGCAAACCAACGGCCTCGCCGATCTCTCTCACCGATGGGGGATAGCCCCTGTCCTGGACGGTTGCGCTGATGAGGTCGAGGATCTCTCTCTGTCGATGGGTCAGGGTGATTGGATCTGGCACGTCTCTCCTCGTCGTTGCCTACATGTTAGTAGGAATGTGCACCGCGACCAAACATATGTTCGACTTGACATACGAACAGATGTTCGATACCTTTAGGGAACTATCGAACAGGTGTTCGGTCGGGATGGCGCAGATGCTGCGCCCATGTGCAGCGATTCGTGTCACACCCGGCCGATACCGTCGGTAGCCAGAGGGTGGTTCTCCCCACGGGAACCGCTCACACAATACGAGGAGGCAGCAACATGGCAACGATCACCGGCGTTCGGATACGAGCGCTTTCCATCATCTCCATCATGGTCGTTGTCGTGTTGCTGCTCCTTGCATCCGCGGGTAACGCAAGCGGCGAGATCACCGACACCTACGACTACCGGGTCCAGTCGGGTGACACGTTGTGGGAGATCGCCGCAGAGCACGGTCCCGAGGGAGTCGACCGTCGCAAGGTCGTTGCTGCGATCAAACGCATCAACGATCTCACATCGTCGAACCTGCGAGCCGGACAGGTGATCGAACTCCCTGTCGTCACGTCCTCCTGACCGCCGCAACGTGCGGTGCCCAGAGACCGCTCAGGATGTACCCTGTCGGGATGCGATGCCCGCTCTGCACAACAAACGACACCAGGGTCGTGGATTCTCGCCAGGCCGAAGAGGGCAGGGCGATCCGCCGCCGTCGGGCATGCCCGCGGTGTGGCCACCGTTTCACGACGTTTGAACGGGCCTCGGTGGTCGTCGTGGTCAAACGCGACGGGCGACGTCAGCCGTTCGATGCATCCAAGGTGAGGCTCGGTATCGAGATAACCCTTGCCGGCCGACCGGTGCCACAGGATGCGGTTGACGACCTGGTGGCGACCATTGAACGGGCGGCATACTCGTCACGCGGCTCGATGGATGCAGATGAGATCGGGGTGATGGTGCTCGAGGGACTCCGAGACATCGATGAGGTTGCCTATCTTCGGTTCGCATCTGTGTACAAAGAGTTCCAGAAGGCTGCGGACTTCGAGAAGGAAGCCGCAGCGCTCGAAGCCACGGATCCCGCTAGGGACTGAGGTTGTCCAGGTGGTCGTCGAACTCGTTCGATAACGAGACGATACGGCCGTCGAGGTCGTCCCGGAACGTCAGCAGCGCCTGCTCTGTTTCAGCGAGGAGATCGACGCGGATGGCTTCGATGTCGCTTATCAGCGACGCAGCGGCGGCCGGATCGCCGTTGGCGAGAGCTGTCAGATAGTCCTCCTGCCATCCGGCGTACGCCGCAACGGCATCAGATGCGCTTTGTGCAATGCTGTCGAACGCGGGATTCGATGGGAGGTCGGCCACGACACTGGCGTCCTCAGCGAGTGAGGATGCCAGTGTCGCCGACAGGGCATTGAACTCGCTTTCAGTGGCCGTTGTTGGGAGGTCGCCAACGACGAGGAGTTCGGGGATGGATGTCCGGTACACGTACGCTTGGCCGATCTGTCGAGCGACCTCGGATGACTCTGCGGCGAGGATCACGGACCTGTCCTGGAGTGGGGGTAGTTGGTCGATCGCATCGGATGCGCCGACCGGGGGCGCGCTCGGCAGGGGTTCGCCGGCGACTGTGGCGAGGGCGGTCGCCTTCGTGGACAGTTCCGAAACGACGGGGATGACCGTTCCGAGTGCAGCGTCGGTGGACGAAGCAGTCGTCACGATATCCAGGGATGCCTGTGCCGTGGGGAGGAACGTGCGTACGTCCAACGAAGCGTCGTAGTACGCCTGTTGGGTGGCGCTCGCAGCAGTATCAGCGGAACGAGGAAGCCACACGAACGCGATCGCGATGATCGCGAGGACGCCGAACAGGGCACCTATCACGGGCCAGCGGACCAGCCGGCGTTTTCGGACGGCCGGTGCGAGCGACGTCTCATCTTTCGGTTCGGACGGCGTCTGAGGCGAGGGTGACCGGCGTCGTGGGATGGCGATAGCGATGTTCGCAGGCATCGGCGGAAGCTCTGGCACGGGGTCGAAGGTCGATAACGACGTGCCGGGGTCCCCGTCGAACGATGTCATCTCTATGACGACGTTGTTCGGCCTTTCGACCGGTGTCTCCGCAAGGCTGTCGGCGGTTTGCACGTGCGGTACGTCAAGCGATCTCTCGAGCGGAGGTTCGTCCGGTGCTACGACAGGGATATCGACGAGGGTGTTCTCTTTCGTGAGTTCAGCGATGGATTCGATGGATGAAGGTGCGGCTTTCTTGACTCCGACAGCCTCGAGGAACCACGAACCGTCCTCGTACTCTCTGTTCATATCTGGTTGTTTGGGCATTTGGTTCGCGCTCCGTGGGAGAATCCACCCATGAAGATACCCGTAACACGTCAAGATTCGATGCATTCACTCCCCATGGTCGCCCACCCGGGCGACGCGGGGGCAGATCTCACGGCTGCAGAGGCCGTCGATCTCGCCCCTGGCGAACGTGTGCTGGTGCCGACCGGCATCGCTATCGCCATCCCTGAAGGTTTTGCCGGGTTCGTCCTTCCACGAAGCGGCCTGGCCATCAGGCACGGCGTGACGGTGATAAACGCACCAGGCCTCATCGACTCCGGATATCGTGGTGAGCTCAGGGTCGGCCTCGTCAATCATGGGGACGCACCGTTCTCGATCGCCAGGGGGGACCGCATCGCCCAACTCGTGATCATGGCTGTCG
>CAYUJA010000019.1:0-14473 GCA_964444875.1 uncultured Acidimicrobiaceae bacterium
GACGAGACGCCGTCCGACGAGACGCCCGACGAGACGCCGGACAAGACGCCGTCCGACGAGACGACGCCCGACGAGACGCCGGACGACGAGACGCCGGACGAAGAGCAAACCCCGCGACGCCCGCGGCGCTCCTCTAGGAGCCGCTGGGTCGATGCCGGGATCGTCGTCGCTGTCGGGTTGGTGGCAGCAGGTTGGTTCTTCTTCCTTCGTGAGACCGAACCTCCGGGCCCTCCGGCACCGGTTCTCGAGACGACGATCGAGGAACCCGTCTCTGGTGCCGTCATCGCTACCGACTGGTCATCGCCGTCTGCCGTGGCTGTCGATGGAGACCGGATCTACGTGCTCGACTCCGGCAACAACAGGATTCTCTCGATGGACCGCGAGGGTGTCGTGGACAACATCATCTGCGAGACCGATGATTGTGCCCTCTTGCTCGACGCTCCCCAGGACATGGAGTATTTCGACGGTCTCTTCTACGTGGCGAACACGGAGAAGGGGCAGGTCGATGTTGTCGACAGTGCAGGGACGATCGTGCGAACGTACGAACTTCCCCTCGAACCGGGTGCCGCGCCCCGTGCGACCGGTGTCCACGTCACAGACGACGGCTCGGTATACGTTTCGGACGGGACCTCGGGAAAGATCGCGATATTCGAGCCAGATGGTGCGTTCCGCCAGTACTTCGGCGAGGACACCGTCGGGGTCTTTACGTTCAGCGATCCAACGGGTCTGACGCTCGATGAGGAGGGGAACCTGTACGTCGCCGAGTTCTCGCTTGGCATGGTTAGCAAGGTCTCGCCGATCGGGCGAGAGCTTGCAACGTTCTCGATGATGGGTGGTGTGACCACGGCGTCAGAGGCGTCCGACGTCGTCATCGACGACAACGGCTTCCTGTACATGTCGGACAGCAAGCGGTCGGTCGTACACGCTTTCTCGCGAGCTGCCCGCTACTTCGGCATCATTGGACTGCTCGACGGCTCGAGGATCGACTCGCCCCTCGCCCTGCTTCGTCCCCAGGGATTGGCCGCAGAGGGCGACCAGCTCTTCGTGATTGACTCGCGCCGCGGTCTGCAGATCTACACGATCGATCCCAACTTCTTCCTCTTCAGCCAGACGAACCCCAACGAGGGCTGATGAGGTAAGCGGGTGAGCGGAAAGGTGCGCTCGGGTCAGATCATCCCACAGAGTTCGGCTGGTGGCCCCCTCCGACCTCGCTGCGCTCGGCCACCTCCCCCGCCAAAGAGCGAGGGAGGGAAGCGATTCTGTTCTCTCCCTCACGCAGTGGGGGAGATGGGCCGAGGAACGAGGGTCAGAGGGGGCTCTTCACCTTCCCGCGGGCCATCAACGCGGCGTTGTTCCCTTCACGCGGTCACATGCCATCGATCTTGGCGTGACAGCTTGCACACGATCGGTCCTGCCATTTCTCGATACCGTAGGGGTGCTCGAAATCGAGACCGGTGGCATCGAGATCCAACAGGGCGCCCTGAGTGCCTGGGCCTTGACCGACGATCAGGTGGCATGCGTTACAGTCGTTCGAGATCACCTCGCCGCTCTCATCCGCCTTCTCGCCGTCATGGCAGCGGAAGCATCCCTCCCACGCCAGGTGCCCGATGTTGTATTGCCTGTCGCGATAGTCGGTCTTCATCTCGGGGAAGTAGTTGATGTCGTAGATTGCGATGAGGGCCCCGGCCGCCTGGTCGATCTCTGAACGATACGTCGTGGTGGCATCGGGATACTTGGCTGTATAGAAAGCCTCGAGGCTGTCAGGGATCCCCTGGTGAGCGGCGTCCCTGTCCTCATAGCCGTTGAGGAGAACCTCCATCGCTATGTCCTTGATCTCGGGCAGCACGTCGGGGATGCGGCCATCTGCAAGGGCGGTGTTGACCGACCGGGAGGCCGGTTCGAGCGTGTGTGCGGGCCGGTTATGGCAGTCGAGACAGTCGAACGTTCGAATCTCCGTATCTGGATCACTGAGCAGCGGGACGTAGTCACCCGGTGTCGTGTAGATGCGCTCGACGCCGTCCCTGTCGATGACCCGTACCCATGAGATGTCCTGGCGTTCGGGGTCCGTTGCTATGTACTCGACCGTGGTGCCGCTGCTCGTGTGCCAGTGCACGCCGCCTGGTTGTTCCAGCGTGGCTCCGATGCCACCGAGATCGAACAGGAAGTTGACCGTCCAAGGCGTACTCGCATCGTCCAGGCTGTAGTACGTGTTGCTCTCGACCTTCGTCCCCCAGAGTTTGTCACGCCAGTGGCACTCCTCGCATACCTCCTCGGCAGGCCGCATTTCGATCGGCGTAGGGATCGGTCGTTCGTAGGAATCGGTCAGAACACCCCAGAGTTGTTTCATCCCGTTGATCTTCGCCTGGACGTATGCCTCGGTTCCGGGTCCGATGTGGCACTCGACGCACATGACCCGTGCATGGGCCGACTGCTCGTGGGATACGGCTTCGGGCTCCATCGGGGTGTGGCAGGTCGCCCCGCAGAACGCTGTGGAATCTGTTGCCTCATAGGCCTTGAAGCCGACGAAGCCGACGATGGAAACTCCGACAACGCTGAGAATGAGGAAGAGCCACAGGCTGCGCATGTACTGCGGATCTGTCGGCTCGACCCGGAGCGTGAAGTGGGCCGTCTCTCCGCGTTTGCGCGCCGAGACGACCTGGATCCGAATGGCAAGCAGAAAGAGGAGCACTCCCAACACGATGACAGCAGGCACCGCGATGAAGGTGACCAACGACCGGTACGGGTTCTCAGTTGCGGCCGTTGCGTCCTGGAAGACCAGGAAGACGAACGCCATGACCCCGGCGACGATGGTTGCGCCACCAACCGCCGCGAGTGGGTGACGGTAGAGAGAGATATTCGCGCGGGGCGCCTCGGAATCTGGTTGAGCGTCCGGATCCGGATCGGCCTGGTCTACATTCTCGGTGTCGTCGATGATGTCTTCCTTGTCTGTGTCCTGATCGGTGTTCTTGCTCCTGGGGGAGGGCCTGACGGGCACCTCGCCGCACGATCTCGAACCTTCGTCCTTACGATTTCATTGTAGCGAATAGTCGGATAAATACATAGTGCATGACTATGCATCTATGTGACTCTTTGTGCGGTGACAGCTCCGTGCGAAGCCGCACACGGACAGCCAGGCATGGTCGTCCGGCCATGCCTGTGGATGCGGTATCTGAGCAGGCCTGTCGGGCACCCGTGCGCGGTCACTGCCAGGGGAGTGCACCCATCGGTAGGGTTCTGAACAGACGTCTGGCGTACGTCCAGACATGGGTTTGCGGGTTCTCCGGATGTGAGCGGGAAGTGGCGAATCAGGTAGTACGAATCAGGCAGTACGTAGTACGACTCGGAGGTCGTGTAACGGTTGATTGCGTCGTGCATCCGTGTACCAATGCACGACTCGTTCGCGTCGCCAACGTGCGGGCATGCAACCGTGAAGCCCGAACGACTATGGCGGCGAGAGTTGGCCGTCGAGACAGCGAATCCGCCCGGGTTCTAAGCGGACACATCGAGAAACGCGAAGCGTCGATCACGATCGTCGAAAAGCGGATGTCTCCCCCTGATTCGGGGTCGTGGTACGTTCTGCGTACTTCGTACTACTGCCTGTCGTCTCCCCGGTTCTCGCCGAACCCCCGTCATTTCCGAAGTGCCGGTAGGCTCGCATGCGACCGGGGACGGCCTTCCTCGATCCCACGCGACGTCGGCCAAAGAAGGACAGTCTGATGCCATCCACCATGCGGGCAGTCGTCCTCGACGCTCCGGGGCCTCCAGAGGCGCTCCAGATCCGCGATATCCCGATACCAACTCCGACCGGTGACGAGGTACTGATCCAGGTGAAGGCGTTCGGTCTCAACCGATCCGAACTCCACACCAGGCTCGGGCTTGCAGAGGGAGTCATCTTCCCACGGGTTCTCGGTATCGAGGCGACAGGGATCGTTGCGGAATCACCAGGAGGGGAGTTCCGCGTCGGCCAGAAGGTCATGGCCATGATGGGGGGCATGGGCCGGACGCACGACGGTGGGTACGCCGAGTACGTCTGTGTCTCGTCCGCCCAGGTCATACCGTTCGAGAGTGATCTCGACTGGGTCACCCTCGGCGCCGTGCCTGAGATGCTCCAGACGGCCTATGGATCGCTCACCATCGGACTCGACGCTCAACCAGGCGAATCGATTCTCATACGTGGCGGTACCTCCTCCGTAGGGATGGCCACAGCGATCCTCGCGAAGCGCCGCGGCCTCACGGTCCTGGCCACGACGAGAAACCCTGACAAGACCCTGGCACTGAGCGCAGCCGGAGTCGACCACGTGATCATCGACGACGGCACCATCGCCCCCCGGGTCAGGGAGATCATGCCAGACGGTGTCGACAACGCCCTCGAACTCGTTGGTACGCCAACGCTGCGCGACACGCTGGCGTCGACCAGTGTCCACGGAGTCGTCTGTTTCACCGGGATGCTCTCCAATGAATGGGTCGTCAAGGACTTCTACCCGATCGAGTACATCCCGCGTGGTGTGCGGCTCACCGCGTACGGCGGAGATGCAAGTGACCTCCCACAGACGGTCCTCCAGGAGTTCCTCGATGCCGTTGGTGCCGGTGAGGCGACCGTCCCGATTCACGAGCACTACCAGATGGACGACATCGCCGGGGCCCATGCCGACATGGAAGCAGGAGTCGCGAGCGGCAAACTCGTCGTCACCCCGTGAGACTCCGCGCGGAGACGGCTCGACCAGGCCAGACCACCGTTACCCGGTAGACCGCATGCCGGTAGCCTCGGAATGCAACACGGTGACGAAGGAGACAACGTGGAACTCGGACTCACGAGCTTCGCAGAGCTGATCCCGGGAACAGGCAACGAACGGCCCGACGCCGGCGAGCGACTGCGCCAGGTGATCGACGAGGCTGTTCTTGCCGAACAGGTCGGACTCGACGTCTATGCGATCGGGGAGCACCACCGCCCCGACTTTGCGGTGTCTGCCCCTTCGGTGGTGCTCGCCGCCATTGCAGGAAAGACCGACCGCATCCGTCTCAGCCCTGCCGTCTCCGTGCTGTCCTCGGACGATCCCGTGCGTGTTTTCCAACGTTTCGCCACGCTTGACCTGATCTCCAACGGAAGGGCTGAGCTCCTCGTCGGGCGTGGTTCGTTCATCGAATCGTTCCCGTTGTTCGGCTACTCGCTCGACGACTACGAGGAACTGTTCGCCGAGAAACTCGACCTTCTGCTTGCGATCAGGGACAACGAACACGTGACCTGGTCTGGCCACTTCCGCTCTGCACTCCACGACCAGGGCATCTACCCCAGGCCACAACAAGATCCGTTGCCCGTTTGGGTCGGCGTCGGCGGCACGCCCCAATCGATCGTCAGAGCAGCAACGCGCGGCCTCCCCGTCACGCTCGCCATCATCGGTGGAAGCCCGGAACGGTTCGGTGTTCTCGGTGAGTTGTTCCGCGGAACGCTCGCAGACTCCGGGTACGACCCTGCGACCGTGCCTCTCGCCGTGCATGCCCATGGGCATATCGCCCACGACTCCGATCAGGCTGCCAACGAGTTCTATCCGTCATACGCGGCAGCGATGACGCGCATCGGCAGAGAACGGGGATGGGGACCGATGACCAGGCCACAGTTCGAAGCCATGCGGACGCCCGAAGGCTCCCTTGTGCTCGGCAGCCCCGAGCAAGTCGCAACGAAGATCCTTCGCTGGAAGGAGATCCTCGGTATCTCACGGTTCATGCTGCATGTGAGCGTGGGTACGATGCCCCATGAACAGGTCATGCGCTCGATCGAACTGCTCGGGACAGAGGTAGCCCCGCTGGTACGCGACGCCTAACGTCAGTCTCGAGTGACCTGGTCTGATCGTGCATCATCGCACGGCCACTGGATCGGAGTGCCGTTGGAGACGTAGTCGACCCGTTCGTTACTCCCGAGATCGTGCATTTCTGTACCTTGATGTGCCCGGGTAGAGTATCCCGGCAACGCACCTGGCCGAGAGGAAACAACGATGACGCAACTCCATGCCGTATTCCTCAATTGCACCCTGAAACGATCGCCAGCCGAATCCAATACCGAGGCCTTGTCGAACAAGGTAGTCGAGTGGTTCGACCTTCTCGACGTGACGAGCGAGATGATTCGAGTCACCGATTACAACGTCCTTTCGGGGGTGTCGTCGGATGAGGGAGATGGCGATGAGTGGCCACTTATCCTCGACAGGATCAAGCAGGCAGACATCCTGGTGATCGCTACACCGATCTGGTTCGGACTGCGATCAAGCATTGCCCAGCTGGTGATGGAGCGGCTTGACGGCACCTACGCCGAACGCAACGAATACGGTCAGTTCCCTCTCTACAACAAGGTGGCGGGTGTTGTCGTGACGGGAAACGAGGACGGTGCACACGCAGCCGCGGAGTCCACGTTGTTCAACCTGACGCACCTCGGTTGCGCCATTCCTCCCAATGCCGATACCTACTGGGTAGGGGACGCAGGGCCAGGCCCGTCGTATATCGAGGCAGGTCAGGATCACCCGTACACGATCAGGACGACCAGGTGGATGGCCACGAACCTCGTCACGCTGGCCAGGATGTTGAAGGCCAGCCCGTTCACCGATCCCATACCCGCAGTCGACGGGGACCATGCACCAGGCGCAGCTGCATCAACCATGAACTGATGGCGATGACCCGTGTCTGAAGCCCTCGCTATTCGTGCGGCCCTGACTCGTCGTCGCGTTGCGTCCTGTCCTCGATCCACTGCAAGGCATCGTCGTATGAGCGCTTGAGCGTTGCTCCGACCCATTCATCGGCTGTGTAGATGTTCTCGGTACCCACCACCGCCGTGACCCTGGTGGCCGCGAGTTGCTGGTGGATGTTCTCGTCGGCCGAGATGAGGACGAGTTTGCTATCCACGGCGTTGAGTTCTTCCGCATAGCGGTGGAGTACGTCCATGAAGGTTGAACCGAGATCCGAGCGTCCCCGCAACCTGAGGATCACAACGGCGTTCCCGGAGTCCTCCGTGACATTGGGGAGCGCCTCTTCGAAGACGGAGGCGGCTGCGAAGAACAGGCTGCCGTACGGTTGGAGGATGACGACCTCGTTCGCAGGGACGACCGGCGGTGGATCGACCTCTTTGTGGCGCCCTGATTCGTCGTAGATCCACTGCTTCAGCGTCACCTGGTTCGACTGGTTGATGACGAACAGGATCATGGAGATGCCCACGCCGACGAGCACGGCGTACTGGAGTGCGATGACCATCGTGAGGACGAACGTGACCCCCATGACCGTCGCTTGCATGGCTCCGGTCTTCCACACCGCCTTGATGTCGGCCGGCTTGACCGTTCGGTACCCGACCGTCATGAGAAGGCCTGCAAGGGCAGGCATGGCCGTGTACTCAACGACGTTCGCGAACAGGAGGATCACGACCGCCATGACTGCACCTGCGATCAGCAGCGCCAGGCGGGTCTTCGCCCCCGCCGTTTTGACGAGCGACGACGCCGACATCGACCCTCCCACCGGCATCCCCTGGAACACACCGGCGACGACGTTCGCAGCGCCCTGGCCGATGAAGTCACGAGAGGCGTCGGGGTAGGTGCCGTCGGGATTGGGGAAGTTCGCAGAGATCCCTGCACCCTGGACAAGACCGATGAAGGCGAGGGAGAGAGCGGGGATGATCAGGGCGGGAACCGCGCTGATGATCGGTAGCACAGGTGCAGGGAGGCCGCGGGGTATGTCAGCGATGCTACTCAGCACCGCCACATCCGACCCGAGCAACTGGGCAACACCCGACGTCACGACGATGGCAACCACCATGCCGAGCGCCTTGAGCCTGGTGCGCTCCAGCACGACGATCAGCACGATCGTCGACACGCCGATCGCGATCGTTGGCCAGTGAGCCTGTCCAATGTTGAGCAGGGTGTCGAAGGCACGAACGACGCGGTTGGCGCCTTGACTCCCGTAGCCGGTGAAGTTGTCGAGTTGCCCGAGAACGATGTTCACACCTACGGCGTTGATGAATCCGACCATCACGGCGTTGGAGACGAAGCGCAGGATCGAGCCGCCCTTGAGGAAGCCGGCGGCCAGCATCACGATGCCGGTGAGTATCGAGAGCGTGAACAGGGCCCGGTCCGGGCTGTCGGTGGTTCGTAGGTATCCAACGTCAGCGACAACGATCGCCATCGCTCCCGTCGCCTGTACCGCCATGAACGACGAACTCGTGAAGAGGCCGCCCGAGAACGTGCCGACCATGTAGGCGTACAGGCCGTACACCGGGTTCACGCCCGCGAGGAGCCCGCCTGCGAGCCCGTCCGGGACACTTTCGACGCCGAGCACGACGCCGGCCATAGCATCTGATCGCAGGGTTTCCTTGCGGAACAAGGCACGTACCTTGTCGACTTGTGTGTTGAGCAGCGTTCGGATCCTGTCCACGGTCTTCCCGGTTGGCGATGTCACAGGCTAGCGACGTCCGCACACAGAGAGAGGGGTCCGGATGGACCCCTCTCCCTACTCAACTGATGGTGCTTCTACCTCACGGGAGAGCCACCGGGCAGGTACCTGCCTCACAGGTGATCCTGCCTTCGATCGATGGGCTGATCGTCCCTGCTGCCGTGATGTACGCCGATACAACGGCATCCATGAAGTCACGGCTCTGGGCCCTGTCGATGGTCACCGGATACTCGTCGCCTCCGCTCGCCATGAAGTCGTTGAGCGCAACCGAGTAGGTGCTCCCCGCAGTCAGGTCGACGGCGTCGGCTGTGCAGGTGCCATCGTCAGCCTGGAAGACGGCGCCGGTGACACGGTCGCCGGCCGGAAGCGTCTGGTCATAGCTGAGACACAGGCCGGAGACCTGTGCGAAACGTCCGCTGACATCCGGCATCGTCGAAACGCCGTTCTCGAGGTGGTCCTTGAGTTCAGCGCCTGTCATGTCGACGGTGACGACGACATTGCCGAACGGAAGTACCGTCAGCACCTGTCCCGCGGTGATGTCGAACGGTGCCCCGTCCTGGGCTGCACAGAAGTCCGTCGGGCTGTCGACCTCGGGACACGTCAGGTCGGCACGGAGCCCACCCGAGTTCGTGATCGCGAAGTCGGTCCCGTATGTGGTGCGCATTGCGTCGGTCACCACATCACCCACGAGGGATTCACACGTCCGTCCTGCACTCTGGCCGCACGAATCTGCCCTCGGGATGAACGCATCAGATGTTCCCACGATCTCTGACAGGAGAACGTCGAGTTCTGCCCGCAGGGGAGCGAGATAGTCCACGATCGCCGGGTCCGGGGTGACCGCGTCGCTGACCGGGTCGACGAACTCGGTGTCGACACCTGTGATTCTCACCCGCTTGTTGTGGCCGCTTCCCGAAACCTGGACGTCCATCGTCACCCTGGCGTACGTACGGCCTCGGCTTTCGTTTTCGATGATCGGGATGTTGTTGACGACTCCGCTGTACTCGACACCGGTGTGGTCAGCGAAGATGGCATCGATCCCGCGAACGCCGTTCGCCAGATCGATGATCGGACCGACCGGGTCGCCGTTGCCATCGAACGATGTCACACCCATGTGGGCGATGACGACCACGACGTCTGCCCCTCTGGCGCGGGCGTCTCTCTGTGCCCGGTTCGCGGCATCTACGGGATCTGTGATCTCGATGGTGCCGAAGCTACCAGGGAACACCAGCGTCGGAGCCTCCGGGTTCGTGAGTCCGACCACGGCGACCTTGACGCCGCCCATTCTGAACATCTGATACGGCTTGACACCTCGAAGGTTGTCCCTGACGTTCTTGAGGTTCGCCGACACGTACGGGAAGTCCGCTATGTCGATCATCTGCTGGAGATGGTCGATCCCCTTGTCGAAGTTGTGGTTGCCCAACCCATCGACGTCGAAACCCATAAGGTTCATCGACTCGACAGCAGGCACCTCGCCGAAGAACGACGACAAAGGCGGCGAAGCTCCGAAAGAGTCACCCGCGGTGAGTGTCAGCGTGTTCGGGTTGTTCGCCCGCTCCTGTTGGAAGTACGTCGACAGCTGGGCTGCGCCGCCGAAGGTTCCCTGACCGTACACGAACAACGGGTCGAGCTGTCCGTGCCAGTCCGATACCGACAAGAACTGCAGTTCTACGTCCTTGGTACGGTGATTGTTCCCTGCCTGTGCTGGGGCCGTGATGACCACCAGAGATGCTGCGAGCACGCCCAGTGCCACGAGCAATCTCAAACGGCTCTTGTTTCGCCGCATGCTTCCTCCCTATTGATAGCCGCGGCCAATCGGCCGCCTAACGCCCATAGTCTGGCGCATCGCGTGACGCTGTGCAGCGAAAATCGAAAAAAGGCGAGATCCAGCTTGGAAACGACGAGGGCGATGCCTCAGTGCCACGCGGGCGAACTCTGAGGATCTGTGCGATACCAGCTATCCGCGTGCTCCCTTAAGGTGCCGCGCTGATAGAGATAGTTTGGCACGCGCTCGACGGTGGACCCAGCTCACTGCTGACCTCTTTGCCCCCTCCACCTCGCAGGCTCGGCACCTCCCCCAGCAGCTGGGAGAGGGAAAGAACCTGGCTCTTGTCTCCCTCGATCCTCCGGGGGAGATGTCGAGGAACGAGACAGAGAGGGCTCTGAGAACGGCGAACCCCAGACAAGCTTCCGTCTATTCGCTAGGCGCCTAAGAGAGGTACTTGGCCGGCATGGACAGATGACTCCAGTCCGGTGTCTCATAGTCGCCCTGGGGCTGTCGGTCGGGAAGTTCGAGCGGTGGGGGAGTCATGTCCTGGTACGGGATCTGGTCGAGTAGGTGTCGCACGATGCTCAGCCGGCCCGAC
The DNA here is from genome assembly GCA_964444875.1 of uncultured Acidimicrobiaceae bacterium. Classification (GTDB taxonomy): domain Bacteria; phylum Actinomycetota; class Acidimicrobiia; order Spongiisociales; family UBA5794; genus JAMBLL01. The sequence continues at coordinate 10,785 of CAYUJA010000019.1, forward strand.
TTCTTATCGTTCATGTCCGCGATCACCCACGGAGCCCACTCTGTGTTCGTGTGTTCGAGCATCACGTCCCTGGCCCTGGAGTATTCGACCCACCTGGCGCGGGACTCGAGATCCATCGGGCTGAGTTTCCACCGTCGGCGCGGGTCGGTATTGCGGCGCTGGAAACGGCGCTCCTGCTCGTCATCGCTCACATGGAGCCAGTACTTGATGAGAATGATCCCATCCTGGACGAGTTCTTGCTCAAAGACGGGCGCCACGACGAGGAATCGCTCGTATTCGGCTTCCGTCGAGAAACCCATCACCTTTTCGACTCCGAGTCGGTTGTACCAGCTCCTGTCGAAGAGCACCATCTCACCTCCCGCAGGAAGATGCGGGACGTATCGCTGGAGGAACCACTCGGTCTTCTGGCGCTCCGTGGGCGTCGGGAGTGCAACGGTCCTCACGACGCGGGAGTTGAGCCTGCGGGTGATCGTCTTGATCGTACCGCCCTTGCCTGCTGCATCACGCCCCTCGAAGATGACTGCGACGCGCAGGCCCTGGTTGACCACCCAGCCCTGGAGTTTGGCGAGTTCAGCCTCCAGGTTGGTGAGTTCGCTCGTGTAGTCCTTGTTCTTCATTGTCACCTCGTTGGAATTCGTTCCACGATAGGCACCTCGGCGGTGCTGCGACATCAGAGGATCGGGAACGACGAGATATCGGAACTTCGGGAAATGAGCGGGGTCGATGAGAACCCGGGAGACTACAAGCCGGTAGTACGAATGAATCACGTAATACGACCCAGAATCAGGGGAACACATCCGTTCTTCGAGGTTCGTGAGTGAGACTGCGAGTTTCTCGAGGTACTCGCATCGAGAGAAGCGGGCGTTGCGGAGCAATTGTGCACAGTTGCGGCTATCTCCTCGCCCCGTGCCTTGAGCACTGGTGGAGACGATCGAGACAGATGTCGGGTTCATCTGTTGAACAAGCCCGTATCGTTCACAACGCGCAAGCGTCTTCGTCAACCGACACACGTCCTCCGATTCGTACTACGTCAGTCGTACTACGTCATACGTTCCGAGGCCACACCCCGCTTAGATCCGAAGAGCCAGATATTCGGTTCCAGCCTGTGCCTCGAACGCGTACTGTTCGTGTGGAGACATGTGGCCCGCGAGCAGCGGATCCGTGTCCGCGGCATTCGTCGATATGGCCCAAGGAGCGGACATGAGCGAACACGGCAACGACAGGAACAGCACGGACATCGATCCGAACGTCGGTCCAGGGCTCCCCTTGATCCCCGATGATTGCGGACAGCATGCTGAAGATCTCGTGTACGACGAGACAGGGGTGTTCTCAGCCGAACGTCTGGCCGACCCGAGAATCGCAGCGCCCTACATCAACGATCCGGCACGGCGGATACCGCTGACACGGCCGTGTTCGCTGGCGACACTCAACGGGTCATGGAACATCACGCTCCGGCCCAAGGGCGGGTTGCTCGCGGGGCAGTTGCGCGGCCCTATGCGCCTGGAGGCTGTCGATGGCGTGCTCAGGGTGTCGGGTGACATCTACTACAAACCGTGGCGCATGTCGCCAGCGATCCTTGGTCCATATACGGCCTTTCCCAGGGGCGACCTCGCCATGGCCGAGGACGCGCACCCAGGTGCGCCGACGACGGTTACTGCGGTCGCCTATTGGAACCCGAACTGGTATCCGCACTATCCGTTCGACGAGTACACGTGGTACTTCCGCAGCACCGGCGCGTCGTATACGAACGGGGAGTTGTACTTCCCGCTGATGCGCCACATCTGGAACAGGTCCACTCAGGAGTTCGTGTCAACGGAAGTCGGATGGATGAGATTCGTCTGCAATCGATCGATCGTCGTCTCACGCTGGTACCCCCAGCCCACCATCAAGATGACCGGCGAAGCCATGATCGGCGGCACACTCCACACCGTCACAGCCACCAAGACGTCGCCGTACTACAGGGGATGTGTCGTCGAGGTCGACGTGATGACGAACAGGTCATGGCCATCATCAGGCGGTGGGAACACTTTCCTGGGGACCTACCGCGCGGACGGCCTCGACCTCGCCGTTGTCATGAGCCAAACGAACGTCCCCGAGGACAACACACTCACCGATGGCGAACTCCATACCATGCTCAGCACCTGGCGCGACGTCTCTGACATCGGCAGCACCTGGCGGATCTGGGTCCTCGTTGGTTCGAAACGATCAGGGAGCAATACGTTCGGCCTGATGTTCGACCAGACGGCGCCCCACCGTGAGGGCTGTGTGAGTTACTCCGATGCCACGTTCGGGTCGTTCACGTCGCTATTGGCCTCGGTCAAGAACAAGAAACTCGGTCAGGTTCCCATCGCGCACCTGCGCACGCTCGTACACGAGGTCGGCCATGTGCTCAACCTCTATCACCCGAAGAGTGACGTGCACAACCCAGGGACGGGTACGACCATCATGAACCAGACCGGTGATGTGATGGGTTTCGCCACGCCGGGGAATCTCTACCCGGACAACGCCACGTTCGCCTTCAGCGACCACAACAGGACGTCTCTGATCCACTCGCCCGACCCCCAGGTCGCGCCAGGGTGGAAGCAGTTCGGTTGGGGACATGCCTCTCTGTTCAGCGGTGTAGCCGAGCCGACGGACGCTGTTGGCCTTCATCAGACGACATCGGGAGAGGACGGCTTGAAGCTCGACATCGATGTTTTACCCAGCATGGTTCGGGGGGAGTTCGTGACCGCTACGGTCACCGTGACGAACCAGACGGGGTCGAGCGCCCTCGTGAGCTCGGCATTGAACCTGTCCGAAGGGGATCTGCAGATTCATGTGTCAACCCCATCGGGTGAAGAGCTCGTGGTTCGGGATGTCGTCCAGTTGTGTGGGCCCGCTCAGAGCACCGAACTCGACGATGGCGAATCTCTGACCAGAACGGTGCAGCTGTTCTACGGCAACTGTGGGCACATTTTCGACGCAGCCGGCAGATACGAGGTGCGCGCTCGTCTCGTGACGGACCCCCTTGCCGCTACTGCCGTGGATTCGAACGTGGCCTCCACGACGGTTGCCGAGCCGTCGACTGACGCGGGCCGCAGATTGGCCGAACTGTCGATGGATCCCGGTGTCGGGCTGGCGGTAGGGCTCGGAGACTTCACCCATGATGATGAGGCGTGCACCAAGCTGAAGGAGCTCTCGGCGAACTACCCGACAACCGACACGGGAACAGCGGCGGCTCTCGTGCTGGCCAACTCCTACGGGCGGACGTTCCGCGATGTACGCGAGGGCACGGTGCTGCGCAAGCGCAATGCCAAGGAGGTGTCCACCGCCATTGGTGTGGCGATGCGCGACATCGACCTCGTACGCCTCGCACAGATCGCAACGACGGTGGCTTCGACAGGGGACCGGGATGCTCCGGTGATCTCCGAACTCAAGGACCAGATCTCGAGCGGCGGTGCAGCGTCTCTCGATGGAGCCGATGCCCAGGCGGCCCTTAGGATCCTGGAGGACTTCGCAGGCTGACGAACCGATAGGCGGTGGCGAGGATGGCAGAGCTTGTCGACTACGGCGTCTCGTACGGCGAGTGCTTGGGATACTGCACGTCAGCGCTGCACATCGATGGCACCATCATCACGCTCACCCAGGTGAGCAACGGTCCCGACGCGCACGTGCGTCGATTCACCGGGGAGATCGAATCAGAGTTGGGC
>CAYUJA010000020.1:0-1216 GCA_964444875.1 uncultured Acidimicrobiaceae bacterium
AGGGGGACGGCTTGCAGCTTGCTCGGAGAACGGAAAACGGAGGACGCTCCTCTAATACAGTTCGTATTCGCCTGCGATGAGGCGCTCGGTTACGCCGGACCAGTCGTCGAAGCAGTCCTGGGCGATCTCGGCAACGACACCGGGGTCGGGTTCACCGGCGGTCTCGATATGGACCTGCTGGGGTTCGGTGACAGAGTGGCCGATCGATGAGAGCAGCCGGAGCGTCGCCTCAGTCGCAGAGGTTTCAGCGATGAGTCGCTGGGAGATGTCGTAACCGATGGCGTGATAGGTCTTACCAACGTGGGCAGCGGGGTTCTTGCCCGCTGCGGCCTCGAGGCTCATGGGACGATACGGCGTGATCAGGCCACCGAATCGGTTGCCGCGGCCAACCTGGCCATCGTCGCCGGCTTCAGCCGACGTGCCTGACAGGGTGAGGTACACCGAGTCCTCCTGGTCTGCCTGGTTCACCTGCACCCGGACGTCGCGCCCCGCCACCTCACTTGCGATCCGTGCTACTTCGATCTGGACGCCGACCACGACGGCATCGTATTCATCACGGTTCTGGACCTGGGTGGCGAGTATCGGACATGCAACGGTGACGGTGATGTCGCCATCGTTGCGGGCGCCCATCACCTTGATGTCCCTGCCGACGGGGGCCCTCGAGCGGTAGGCGTCGCTGTTGAGATGCATCTCTACCGAGTGGACCGTCGACTCGAGGACCGATCGCGGCATCGAGACCGCGGCGAACGACGTGTCGTTGGCAAGAGGAGCGACGGTCTCGGCGTGAACGACCGCCGCCAGGTCGGCAGAAGACTGGTTGAGCCACACCTCGACGTCGAACGCATCGGGTGAGGCCTCAGGGAGGAGTTCCATCAGGCGGGTGTGGTACTGCTTGGCAAGTTCCTCGGGGTCGGGATGCCACTCGTACCCGAACGTCGCCTTGCCAACCAGGATCAGCCTCGACGGTTTCACGACCTCACCGCCGCCGAAGTCGATGTCGACAGAACCAGCAGCGAGGATCGCTTTGTCGACATTGAAATGACGGACGGCGCCTGTGTATCGCTGGTAGTCGGTGGCGAGTTGGCGTGCGAGTTCCTCGGCGAGGCGGTCGCAGAGCGTATCGGGGTGTCCGAGTCCTTTTCGCTCGACGAACTCGATCTCAGGGTTGTAGTGACCGCGCGATGTCAGCGTGAGATTCATAGTGTGAAGTGGCCTT
>CAYUJA010000020.1:1316-13985 GCA_964444875.1 uncultured Acidimicrobiaceae bacterium
CTCTACTTGATCACCATCAAGATGGTACCTGGGGTGACGGTGTCTCCGACCTGGACGCGAAGATCGACGATCTCACCTGATACGGCTGCCTTGATCTCGTTCTCCATCTTCATCGCTTCGAGCACGCACACAGGTTCGCCTGCTTCAACAGACGCACCCGCTTTGTGGTGGATCTTGACGATCGTGCCCTGCATCGGCGCCGTGATGGCCCCGTGGTTCGCACCCTCGGTGGTATTGCTGGAGAGTTTCGGCGCCTTCCGGCGCGGGGCGATGCGCTTTCCGGATCCCGGTGCGGTCATCACCTTTGCCCAGTACTTGACGGTGAAACGGCGCCCACCGACCTCGACGGTCATGGCACGCTCGGCGAGTTCCTCGTCCTCAGGCAATGTTGGAGCAGTCGAGCGAGATACGTCGGAGAAGTCCATCGAGTCCTCGACGAGCCTCGTGCTTATCTCACCACTGAGGAATCGATCGTCAGACAGTATCTGGAGGTGTGCCGGGATCGTCGTATCGACACCCTCGATCAGGTACTCGGTCAGAGCGCGCTTGGCCCTGGCGACGACCGCGTCACGGGTCGTCCCTGTCACGATCAGCTTTGCGATCATGTTGTCGTAGTACTGGCTGATCGTCGATCCCTGGACAACCCCCGAGTCAACACGAACACCAGGGCCCGCCGGTTCGCGATAGGTCACGAGCGTGCCGGGGTTGGGGATGAAGCCGCGTGAAGGGTCCTCGGCGTTGATCCGGAACTCCATGGCATGCCCGACGGGCACCGGGGTTTCCGTGATCGACAGTGTCTCGCCCATGGCGACCCTGATCTGTTCGACGACGAGGTCGATTCCGAACACCTCCTCGGTGATCGTGTGTTCCACCTGGATACGCGTGTTCATCTCGAGGAAGTAGAACTCTCCGTCTGAGAACAGGAACTCAACGGTGCCCGCAGACTCATATCCCGCAGCATGTGCAAGGGCGAGCGCGAGATCCCCGAGCGTCGCACGGTTCTGCGGCGTGAAGTTGACGGCGGGAGACTCTTCGAGCAACTTCTGGTGTCGGCGCTGGAGCGAACAGTCGCGTTCGCCGAGGAACACGCCATTGCCATGTTTGTCGAAGAGGACCTGGGCTTCGATGTGGCGTGCGTTCTCGAGGTATCGTTCGACGTATACCGCCGGGTTGCCGAACCATGCTTCAGCCTCACGGCCCGCAGACTCGAACGCGTCGGCGAGGCCGTCTGCGGTCCGAACGACCTTCAACCCGCGGCCACCGCCACCGGCCGCCGCCTTGATCGCGACGGGGAAGCCGTGCTCCGCAGCGAACGCTTCGACCTGGTCGACGGCCGTGAGCGGTTCGAGCGTCCCCGGCACGCCGCGGACGTTGGCTGCTTCTGCTGCTATGCGCGACTCGATCTTGTCGCCCATCATCGAGATAGCGCTCGGCGGTGGGCCGACCCAGATGAACCCTGCATCGATGACGGACTGTGCGAAGTCTGCGTTCTCTGCGAGGAAGCCGTAGCCGGGGTGTATGGCGCCTGCTTCGGACTCGCGGGCGATCTCGAGGATGCGCTTCACGTTGAGATACGACTCGGCAGCAGGTGCGGGCCCGACGTTCCATGCCTCATCGGCCATGGACGTGTGAACGGCATCTCTATCGAGTTCCGAGTAGATAGCGATCGTGTGGAGTCCGAGGTCCCGTGCTGCCCTGATGATCCGGACAGCGATCTCGCCTCTGTTCGCGATGAGTATTGACTTCACGTGCGCATCCTAGGAGTATCGTGCGCGCCAGGGTATCTGTCGCTTCCCCGGTACGACATGGGATCGTGCTGCGGTGTTACCGTGCAACGCTCTGGCCGTCCTCCTCGCGGCGCCTGGAGGTGGCGATCAGCATAAGGGCTCCGAGAATGAGTGCGGCGAGTCCTGCGATCGCGATCTGGGTCGTTTCGATGCCGGTGTTCGGGAGTTCCTCATCCACGGTGAGCGTGTAGGTGAACGTGGAGCACGCCTGGGGTGTCCGGTCATCGCATGTCTCCATTGTGAGCACGAACGTCCCTGTCTCGGTCGCCGTGCCGGAGAACACTCCCTGGTCGTCCATCGTGACCCCTGTGGGAAGCTCCCCTGTCTGGATCACAACCGTGAAGGCGTCACCTTCCGGGTCGATGATGTCGAGTGCCTTCGGGGTCTCACCGAGAGCGATCCTGTCAGAGACATTGTCGACGGGCACGAGATTGCCCTCATCGTCCGGCTCGACGGGCGAAGGCGGCTTGTTGACGGGTTCACTCACCGTGACGTCCGCAGAGTCGGTGTCGTTGTCGGGATTGGGATCACTCTGGTCCGATGCGGTCACCGCTGCGGTGTTGGTGAGTCTCAACCCGGTGGTGCCTGCGTCGATGGTCGCGGTGATCTGTAGGGTGGCGGTTTCCCCGTTGGCGAGATCAGCGACGGCCCAGATGCCGGTCGCAGGGTCGTAGGTGGCTCCGGAGTCGTCCGAGACGTAGGTGACACCGGCTGGCAGTTGGTCGATGACCTCGATGCCTGTCGCCTTCTTCGGCCCACCGTTGGTGATCGTGATCGAGTACACGACGGTGTCGTCCTCGCCCGGTGTGGTGTTGTCGACCGTCTTGACCAGACCGAGGTCTGCTCCTGTGACGATGATGGTCACACGGTCGGTGTTGTTGTCGGGGTTGGGGTCGTCCTGGTCCGCTGCGGTCAGCGAGGCGACGTTGATGATGATCGAGTCACTCGTCCCAGCGTCGACGGTCACGAGGATCTTGGCGACAGCCACTTCGCCGTTGGCGACGTCGCCAACGGCCCAGATGCCGGTTGCCGGGTCGTAGGAACCTCCGGTGTCATCCGAGACGTAGGTGACGCCTGCGGGGAGCTGGTCGGTGACCTCGATGCCGGTTGCATCATCGGGGCCGCCGTTCACGACGATCACCGAGTAGGTGATGGTTTCGCCCTCGTTGGGGAAGTGCTCGTCGACCGCCTTGAGGATCCGTAGGTCGGCTCCTGCGACGTCGATGTCGGCGGAGTCCGTGTTGTCGTCGGGGTTGGGGTCGTTCTGGTCCGATGTGGTCACCGTTGCGGTGTTCGTGATCCTGGTGCCCGCGGTCCCTGCGTCGACCGTTGCGGTGATGCTCAGCGTCGCGGTCGATCCGTTCGCCAGGGCCGCGACGGCCCAGAGGCCCGTGGCGGGGTTGTAGCTGCCCCCGGAGTCGTCCGATACATAGGTGACGCCTGCGGGGAGCTGGTCGGTGACCTCGATGCCGGTTGCGGCGTCCGGTCCGCCGTTGGTGAGCCTGACCGTGTAGACGATCGTGTCTCCGACGCTGGGGTTGGCCTCGTCGACCGTCTTGGCGACACTGAGGTCGGCACCGGTGACCGTGATGGCTGCGTCATCGGTGTTGTTGTCGGGGTTGGGGTCGTTCTGGTCCATGGCGGTGATCGTTGCCGTGTTGACGATCACGTCGCCCACGGTTCCGCTGTCTACGATCGCGGTGATCGTGAGCACGTCGGTGGTGTTCCCTACGTCGAGGTTGCCGATGGTCCAGACTCCGGTGCCGGGGATATAGGTGCCTCCGGAGTCGTCCGATACGTAGGTGACGCCTGCGGGGAGCTGGTCGGTGATCTCGATGCCCGTCGCATCGTCAGGGCCCCGGTTCGCGACGATGACGTTGTAGTCGATCGTGTCGCCTTCGTTCGGCCTGGCATCGCTGACCGTCTTGATGACCGCCAGGTCCGTGCCTGCGACCCGGACGGTGGCGGTGTCGGTGTCGTTGTCGGGGTTGGGGTCGTTCTGGTCGAGGGCGGTGACGGTGGCGGTGTTGGTGAAGGACACACCGGTTGTTCCAGGGTTCACGGTCGCCGTGATCTCGATGGTCGCGATGGCTCCGTTGGCGATTTCACCGATGTCCCAGATGCCGGTGGTGTCGTCATAGTCACCTCCCGAGTCGTCCGATACGTACGTGACCTCGGAGGGAAGTTGGTCGGTGACCTCGACGCCGGTTGCGGCGTCGGGGCCACCGTTGGTGACGTGCACCGTGTAGACGATGGTGTCGCCTTCGGCCGGGTTAGCGTTGTCCACGGCCTTCGTCACACTCAGGTCGGTTCCCGCAACGATGCTCCCTGCGCTGTCGGTGTCATTGCCGGGGTTGGGGTCGTTCTGGTCGAGTGCGGTGATCGTCGCGGTGTTGATGATCGAGGAACCCGTCGTGCCGGCGTTCACGGTCGCGGTGATCTTGAGCACCGCTATGGATCCGTTGGCGAGGTCGCCGACGTCCCAGAGGCCCGTTGCGTCGTCGTAGTCGCCTCCGGCGTCGTCTGAGACGTAGCTGACCTCGGAGGGGAGGAGGTCTGTGACCTCGACGCCTGTCGCGTCGTCCGGGCCGTGGTTCGCCAGGATGATCGTGTAGATGATCGTGTCACCCTCGTCGGGTGTCGGGTCGCTGACGGTCTTGACGATGCCGAGGTCGGTGCCCGCAACGGTGATCTCCGCAGAGTTGATGTCATTGTCGGGGTTCGGGTCGATCTGGTCGAGTGCTTGGACCGCTGCAGTGTTGGTGATGGTGCTGCCGGTCGTGCCTGCGTCGACGGTTGCGGTGATCGTGATGGTCACGATGGCTCCGTTGGCGATTTCACCGATGTCCCAGATGCCGGTGGTGTCGTCGTAGTCGCCTCCGGAGTCGTCCGATACGTAGGTCACGCCCGCGGGGAGTTCGTCGGCGATCTCGACACCTGTGGCGTCGTCCGGGCCGCCGTTGGTGACCGCGATGGTGTACACGATGGTGTCACCTTCGGCAGGGTTGGCGGCGTCGACCGTCTTGGCGACATCGAGGTCGACGCCCGTGATCTCGATGCCTGCAGTGTCGCTGTCGTTGTCCGGGTTGGGGTCGTTCTGGTCCACCGCAGTGATCGTTGCGGTGTTGATGATCGGTGCACGCGCGCTTCCAGGGTTCGTGGTCGCTGTGATCTTCAGCGTGGCCTGAACCCCGTTGTCGAGGTTGCCGACGTCCCAGAGGCCGGTGGTGTCGTCGTAGTCGCCCCCGGAGTCGTCAGAGACATAGGTGACCTCGAAGGGGAGGACGTCGGTGACCTCGACGCCGGTGGCGTCGTCTGGGCCGAGGTTGGTCAGGATGATCGTGTAGACGATCGTCTGCCCTTCGACCGGTGTGGGGTCGTCCACGGTCTTGACGATGCCGAGATCGGTTCCGGCAACGCGGATGTCGGCGCTGTCGGAGTCGTTGCCTGGGTTGGGGTCGTTCTGGTCAACGGCGGTGATCGTTGCGGTGTTGACGATGGTGTCACCGGTCGTGCCTGTGTCGACGGTTGCGGTGATCGCGATGGTGGCGGTAGCCCCGTTGTCGAGGTTGCCGATGTCCCAGATGCCGGTGGTGTCGTTGTAGTCGCCTCCGGCATCGTCCGATACGTAGGTGACACCTGTGGGGAGTTGGTCGGTGACCGCGACACCGGTCGTGTCGTCTGGCCCGCCGTTGGTGATCGTGAGCATGTAGACGATGGTGTCGCCCTCGGACGGGCTCTGGTCGTCGACGGTCTTCGTGACATCGAGATCTGCGCCCGCGACGTTGAGCGATGCCGACGCGGTGTTGTTCGTCGGGTCGGGATCTGCCTGGTCCGACGCCGTTATCTCGGCGTCGTTGACGATGGTGTTGCCGGTCGTGCCCGTGTCGATGGTCGCTGTGATCTTCAGCGTGGCCTGCGCCCCGTTGTCGAGGTTGCCGATCGTCCAGAGCCCGGTGGTGTCGTTGTAGTCGCCTCCGGCATCGTCCGATACGTAGGTGACACCTGTGGGGAGTTGGTCGGTGACCGCGACGCCTGTCGCATCGTCGGGTCCGCTGCTGGTGATGATGACCGTGTAGACGATGGTGTCGCCTTCGGCCGGGTTCGGCTCGTCAACGGTCTTGACGAGGCGGAGATCCGCCCCGATGACCGTGATGTCTGCGCTGTCGGTGTCGTTGCCGGGGTTGGGGTCGTTCTGGTCCACCGCGGTCACGGTCGCGGTGTTGGTGATGGTGGTCCCGGTCGTGCCTGTGTCGACCGTGGCGGTGATGCGCAGGGTCTCGAATGTGCCGTTGGAGATGTCGCCGACCGTCCAGATGCCTGTGGTGTCGTTGTAACCGCCTCCAGCGTCGTCAGAGACATAGGTGACGCCTGCGGGGAGCTGGTCGGTGACCGCGACGCCCGTGGCGTTGTCTGGCCCGCCGTTGGTCGCCGTGAGCGTGTAGACGATGGTTTCGCCCTCGGACGGGTTGGAGTCGTCGACGGTCTTCGTGATGCCGATGTCAGAGCCGGTGACGTCGATCCCTACGAAGTCCGAGTTGTTGTCGAGGTCGGGGTCGTCCTGGTCCGTCTCGGTGATCTCGGCGTGGTTGACGATGGCGGTCCCGGTCGTGCCAGGGTCGACGGTCGCAGTGATCTGCAACACGGTGAGGTCGCCGTTGGTGAGGTCCCCGACGATCCAGGTGCCGGTTACCTGGTCGTAGTCGCCCCCGGAGTTGTCAGAGACGTAGGTGACGCCCGCCGGGAGTTCGTCCCAGACCTCGACACCCGTCGTGTCGTCCGGCCCCTGGTTGATGATGAGGAGGGAGTACACGATGGTGTCCCCTTCACCTGGCGTCAGGTTGTTCACCGTCTTGATGATCTCCAGGTCTGCCCCGACGACCCTGATGTCGGCGCTGTCGGAGTTGTTGTCCGGGTTCGGATCCACGGGTTCTGCTGCGGTGATGGCGGCTTTGTTCGAGATCGTGTCGCCCGCCGTACCGACGTTGACTATTGCGGTGATGTTGAGGGTTGCCGTTGCACCGTGGGCGATCGCGCCGATGGCCCACACACCGGTCACGGGGTCGTAGGCACCGCCAGAGTCATCGGCGTTGTAGGTGAGATCTGCCGGGAGTTGGTCGGTGATCTCGACGCCCGTGGCGTTGTTCGGCCCACCGTTCGTCACATTGATCGTGTAGACGATGGTCCCGCGCTCGGCCGGTGTCGGGTCGTCGACGGTTTTGGCGAGACTCAGGTCGGCGCCGAGGACGGTGATGATGGCCGTATCGCTGTCGTTGTCCTGGTTGGGGTCGTCCTGGTCGAGCGCCGAGACCGCCGCATCGTTGACGATCGTGAATCCTGCCGTTCCCGGGTCGACCGTGAGGGTGATGGCGAGCGTGGCCGTTGCACCGTTCGCGAGGTCACCGATGGTCCACAGTCCCGAACCGACGTCGTATGCGCCGCCCGAGTCGTCCGAGACGTAGGTGATGCCTCCAGGGAGCCTGTCCGAGATCTCGACGCCGGTGGCGTTCGCGGGGCCGCCGTTCGTCACGATGACGGTGTAGACGATGGTGGCACCCTCGGCAGGGGTCGCGTCGTCGACGGTCTTCGACACGGAGAGATCGGCCTCTATCGAGGTCTCCTGCACGGTGATCGTGGCGACACCGGTGTCGTTCGCGGGGTTCGGGTCGTTCTGGTCGAGGAAGAAGAGGGTCGCCGTGTTCTTGATCGTCGAACCGGCAGTCCCGGCATCGACGGTTCCTGTGATCCGGAGCGTGGCGGTTGTGCCGTTGGCGATGTCGCCCGCCGTCCAGTTGCCGGTCCCCGGGTCGTAGGCGCCACCCGAGTCGTCCGAGACATAGGTGATGTCCGCGGGGAACTCGTCGCGTACGTTCACGTTGGTGGCGTCCGCAGGCCCCAGGTTCGCCGCGCTCAGCGTGTAAACGATCGTGTCTCCCTCACCGGGTGTGGCGTTGTCCACGCTCTTGGTGATCTCGATGTCGGCGTCGGGCGGGGGTTGGTCGAGGACCGTGAAGAACGCTTCGCCAAGGTTGTTGGAGGCGTCCGGGTCCACAGCGTCGCCCGAGATCGTCGCCGTGGCGACCTGATTCGTTGCCTGGGTCGTGGCCGTGGCGAAGACGAAGAGCGTCACGGACTCGTCTGGCGCCAGTGCTCCGATCGTCCACGTACCGAACCCGGCAGTGTCGACGTACGTGCCGGTCGTTGTCTCGAACCTGTCGAAGGTCGCGGGCCACGGCACGATCTGCCCCTGCACGATGGCGTTCGGTTCGGTGTCCGGTCCGTTGTTCGTGGCCACGAGCTTGTACCTGAGCGTGCCGCCCAGGAACACGAACGCCTCATCCGGCGACGAGAGGCCGTTCACGTCCATGGTCAGAGCGCGGTCGGCGACCCCGTTGTCCTGAGCTGCCGAAGCCGGACCGGTGACAAGCAGCATCGGCGAGAACGCGATCGCCAGTAGGAATGCCATGGAGGCCGCCATGGTGTCGTGAAAACGGGCCGCGATGTGTTTGTGTGCCCGTGTCACAGTCTTGTCCCATAGCCCATGAATTCCACCATAACTCCACGATACCTCAGTGAGGAGGACCACCGCCACTGAACCCAGGTGTCATCCCGGTCCCGGTGCGATGACCTCACAGGGGGATGTTGCCGTGTTTCTTGGGTGGCAGGCTCTCGCGTTTGTTCCGCAACATCTCGAGGGCCCTGATGAGTTTCGGTCTGGTCTCACGCGGCTCTATCACATCGTCGACGAGGCCGTACTTCGCAGCGACATACGGATTGTTGAACTGCTCCTCGTAGTCCGCAACGAGTTCTGCTCGGACTTCCTCAGGGTCGTCCGCTGCGGCGATCTTCCGGCGATGGATGACGTTGACGGCACCCTGGGCTCCCATCACGGCGATCTCAGCCGATGGCCATGCGAACACGACGTCGGCGCGTACCGCCCGAGAGTTCATGACGAGGAACGCTCCGCCGTACGCCTTGCGCATGATCACCGTGATGCGGGGAACCGTCGCCTCAGAGAACGCGTACAGGAGTTTCGCGCCGTGTCTGATGATGCCGTCATGTTCCTGGTCGACCCCAGGGAGGAATCCGGGAACGTCGACGAGTGTCACGAGAGGGATATTGAACGCATCGCAGAAGCGTACGAACCTGGCAGCCTTCACCGATGCGTCGATGTTGAGGGTTCCAGCGAGCACGGCAGGCTGGTTCGCCACGACACCGGCCGTGTACCCGTCGAACCGTGCGAACCCAACGACGATGTTGCCCGCCCAGTGCTCGTGCACCTCGTAGAACTCACCGTCATCGACGATGCTCTCGATCACGTCTGTGACGTCATAGGGTTGGCTGGAAGAGTCAGGCACGATGGTCGTGAGCGTTTCGTCCATCCGTTCACGCGAGTCGAGGGGTGTGAAGAACGGTGCGACTTCCATGTTGTTCGATGGAAGGAACGACAGCAGATACCGGATCTCGTCCATGGCGTCACGGTCGTCCCTCGTGACGAAATGCGTCACACCGCTCTTGCTGGCGTGGGCATGGGCCCCGCCGAGTTCGTCCATCGTCACGTCTTCGCCGGTGACGGTCTTGATGACGTCTGGGCCCGTGATGAACAAGTGCGATGTGCCCTCGACCTGGTAGATGAAATCGGTCAGGGCCGGCGAGTACACGGCCCCACCGGCACATGGGCCCATGATGACCGATATCTGGGGTATCACACCCGACGCTCGAACGTTCCTCTCGAAGATCCGGCCGTACCCGTTGAGGCCGAGGACCCCTTCCTGGATGCGGGCGCCGCCCGAATCCTTGAGGCCGATGACCGGCGTGCCGGTATCGAGAGCGAGGTCAAGCACCTTGCAGATCTTGTCGGCCACGACCTCGCCGAGGCTTCCACCGAACCGAGTGAAATCCTCGGCGAAGATGAACACGTTTCGACCATCGATCGTCGCCCAGCCGGTGATGACAGCGTCGCCGAGCGGACGCTTCTGATCGATGCCGAACGCCGTTGCGGTGTGCTGGACGAACGGGTCGATCTCATCGAACGATCCCTTGTCGACGAGAAGTTCGATACGTTCGCGGGCGGTGAGCTTTCCAGCGTCGTGCTGGCGATCTACAGCACGCTGATTGTCTGGCTGGAGAGACTGCTCGCGTAGCTTGCGCAGTTTTTCGATTCGTTGTTCGGTGCTCACCGGCCCCCCAGGTAGGCTCGATTGCAGTTGCGTTGTTCCGACTCAAGGAGAGCCATATTGGCTACACACTACGACATCGTGAGCGTTGGTTCTGTTTCATCGACCCAGGATGAGGCGGTGTCGCACCTCGATGCTACCGGGAACACGACCCTGGTGGTGGCCGATCACCAGACACAGGGCCGTGCCAGACAGGGCCGTTCGTGGGAAGAACCCGCCCGTGGCCTGTTCTCCTCGCTCGCATTCACGACCGGGTGGCCGGTACGCGAGTCTGCGGTGATCACGCTGTGCACAGCAGTGGCCCTTGCCCGATCCATCGAAGACAACGCCGGCGTGCAATGTGATATCAAGTGGCCGAACGACCTTCTTGTGCGAGGCGACAAGGTCGCAGGGATCCTCGTCGAAGCCGAAGGGGACACCGTCACCGTCGGTTGTGGCGTGAACGTCTGGTGGCCGGACGCACCGACCTATGCGGGTGCCCTGTTCACCGATGACCCTGGACCAGGGGTCGCCATCGCCATCGCCCGGGGGTGGGTCGATGGACTCCTCGAGATCCTCGACGCCGGACCCCGTCGGTGGCCGCGTGACGCGTACCTTCAGCGATCGTGGACGGTCGGCAGGAACGTCACGTGGAACGGAGGCTCAGGGCGCGCCGTGGGTGTTGCCGACAGCGGTGGCCTGATCGTGGACACCACCGACGGGGAGCAGATCATCACGGCAGGTGAAGTACACACACACCAAGAACGCTAGATTCAGCGGCACATCGTCAGAGAGGAACCTGTGTCCGTCCAAACCGGTGAAGGCACAACTGAGATCATCTACGGCACGAGCAGCATCCCTGCGGGTGCCGTGACCCTCGGTGGATACATCGCGCGGCCAGACCTTTCGGGTGAATGGCCGACCGTCGTGCTGTTCGGCCCCGAGCCGATGCCGACGCCCACCGTCAAGGATCTGTGCCGCGGGCTTGCGAGACACGGGATCGCGGCAGTCGCACCAGAGATGACCCGGAGCCACACAGCGAACCGTCAGATCTCGGCGAGGATCGCAGCGTTCGTCACCAACAAGGACGGTGGCTGGTCCAACGCACGCTTCGGATACGGTGCGATCGCGTTCGGCCCGGGTATCTACGATGCAGCGGCGCTGGTTTCGAGTGACGGCAGGGCCATGGCACTCGCCGCTGTCGGCTGCACGATCGACGATCTCGTGGCCGAGGACCTCGCGGTTGGGGACATCCCCGTGTTGTTCATCGGGTCGAGAGGGGATGACACCGTTGACATCGACAGATCGATCGAAGCCCAGAACGATCTCCCGCAGACCACGTACGTCATCTACACCGATGCCGGAGAGCGCTGGTGGGATGTCGATGCGCCGCAGTTCGATGACAACAGAGCCACAGACACGTTCGAGCGCGTCGTCGGTTTCTTCGGCGAGCACCTCCCGGTACGACTATGACCGCGTCTCGAGCAGTCGTCACCGGTGGCGCCGGTTTCATCGGATCGAACCTCGTCGATCGCCTTGTCGACGAGGGGTATGACGTTCTGGTCCTCGATGACCTCAGTTCAGGATCGCTGGCCAACCTCAAGAGTGCCAGAGTGCGGGGAAACGTCACGATCCACCAGATCGACATCTCCGAGAACGACGTCGTCGGACTGGTGCGCACGTACGGCCCCGACACCGTGTTCCATCTCGCAGCCCAGATCGATGTGCGAAGGTCCGTCGCCGATCCGGTGTTCGACGCCAGGATCAACGTGATAGGGACGATCAACATGCTCGAAGCGGCGCGCCACGCCAACGCACGGCGTTTCGTGTTCTCCTCATCAGGGGGAGCGACCTTCGGTGACACGTTCAACATCCCGACACCCGAAACCCAGAAACGCAAACCCGAGGCCCCGTACGGCGTGTCGAAGTACGTCGTCGAGGAGTACTTCAGATACTACGCCGACACCTACGACCTGGACTACCTGTCACTCGGTTTCTCGAACGTTTTCGGTCCCCGTCAGGATCCCTTCGGCGAGGCAGGGGTCGTGGCGATATTCGCAGGGAATCTCCTTGCCGGAAGAACACCAACGATCTTCGGTGACGGATCCCAGACGAGGGACTTCGTGTTCGTCGAAGACGTTGCCGATGCGCTCGTGCGTGCGGCCACGATCGGTGGTTCCCGGTACCTGAACATCGGGACGGGACTCGAAACCTCGGTGTTGAAGCTGTACGACCTCGTCGTCGAAGCGACAGGGGTCGACATCGCGCCGATCATGGCCCCGGCACGCTCAGGTGAGCAACTCCGCTCGTGCCTCGATGCATCGGCCGCCCGTGAGCACCTCGGCTGGGAGCCATGGACCCCGATCGAAGAGGGCATAGCGCGAACTGTGAACTGGTTCAGGTAGCTCGGCCCTGGGGGCCTCGCGGACAGGCTCGGCTGGCGCCTCGCCGACAAAGGCCTGCGGCCGACAGCTCGCAAGCTCGCGGAAAGCTCGGCTGGCGCCTCGCTGACAAGAAGCCTTCGGCTGAACCCCGCGCACGCCAGTTCGGCGAGCGTAGCGAGCAGTCCGCGAGGCGCCAGCCGAGCTATCAGACGAGGCCCCCAGGGCCGAGTCAGTCCGCGAGGCCTCCAGGCCGAGCGTGTCAGCGAGGCCCCCCAGGGCCGAGCTTTCCCGGCCAATCGTGTTTGAGGAGGCGCGACAGGGCGCGGTCTTTGAGCAGCTTTC
>CAYUJA010000021.1:0-13831 GCA_964444875.1 uncultured Acidimicrobiaceae bacterium
GACGATCGTTGCAGGGCAATCACCGACGACCACGGTTGCCCGGGGACCTGTCGATGTGGAGATCTCCCTCCGGTCGGTACCCGACACGGTCGAGATACTCGCTGGGAGAGATACCGACGTCTGGAGATACGTCGCCGAGGTCACCTCCGGCGATCCTCGAGCGGTGCAGGCGATCCCGGGTTCGTACCTCGGGCCCGTGTTCCGTTTCCGCAAGGGTCAGCGTGTTCGCATCGTGTTCGACAACGAGATCCCGGAAGAGTCGATCGTTCACTGGCATGGTCTCGATGTTCCCGAGGACATGGACGGTCATCCTCGTTTCGCCGTTCCAGAGGGTGGCCGTTACGTCTATGAGTTCACCGTCGAGAATAGGGCGGGAACGTACTGGTACCACCCGCACCCACACCGGCGCACCGGACCCCAGGTGTATGCGGGAATGGCCGGCCTGATCCTGATCACCGACGATGAAGAGGAATCGTTGGCGCTTCCCGGCGGCGAGTTCGATCTCCCGGTGGTCATCCAGGACAGGGTCTTCAACGGCGATCAGATGGCCTACCTGCCCAATGGCATGATGGACCAGATGAACGGGTTCCTCGGAGACGAGATCCTGGTCAACGGGTCGCCCAATGGTGCGTTCGCCGTGGCGTCGAGGTCGTACAGGCTGCGCATCCTCAACGGGTCGAACTCGCGCATCTACAAACTCGCATGGGACGATGGCACCCCCTTGACGGTGCTGGCCACCGATGGAGGTCTGCTCGAAGCCCCGGTCAGCCGGTCGTACGTCACCCTCGGCCCTGCCGAACGCGTCGACCTCTGGGTCGATTTCAGCGGGAAGGTACCGGGTGACACCTCGAAACTCGTCAGTCTCCCGTTCGTTTCCAACGCTGGGGGAGGGGGCATGATGGGTGGTTCGGGGTCGTTGCCCCTCGGTGCTGGATTCGATGTTGCCTGGTACACCGTCGACAGGGAAGCAGAGTCCACGGATCCGCTTCCCGGCACGCTGTCTGACCCCGGTTTCGCTTCGGTCGATGAGGCGACGAACGCCGACTCCCCGCGCGTCGTCACACTGGCGATGACCATGGGCGGATGGACGCTCAACGGGAGGACGTTCGCCATGCTCGACGTTGCAGAGGAAGAGGAAGTGACACTCGGCACCACGGAGGTGTGGGAGTTCTACAACGCAGGTGGCGGCCTTCCCCATCCAATGCACATGCACGGGCAACAGTTCCAGATCATCGAACGCTCGGTCGAAGATGCCGGCCGTGCTGGTTGGGAGAGCATTTCTGGTGGCCACGTCGATGACGGGTGGAAGGACACGGTGCTGGTGATGCCGGGTGAGCGAGTGCGCGTGCTGCGGCGGTTCACCACTTTCGGCGGTTTGTTCCTGTACCACTGCCACAACCTCGAACACGAGGACATGGGGATGATGCGGAACTTCAGGATCAACGGCTGAGAGCCGGAGATCAGTCGGGCGCAGGCATCGTATCGTCCCGTACGGCGCGTCCCCGGGTCCGTGGATAGCGTGTAGGGCTGTGATGGAAGCACGTCTCTTTGCGGTTGTACGTGCTGAGCCTGGTGTCGCAGCCCTCAGCCGAGCACACCCGTCCGGTGGCTGCTCGTTTGGGTGGGCGTCCTCGATATCCCGGTTTGTGTGCGGCGATCTCTTGCAGGTCCGCCAATGCGATCCTCCGATCTGTCTCATCGACTTCTCCACCACCATATCGCTTCTAGTCGACGGGAAGGTCAAGCGGGGAGTCGACCGCACCTTCGGGGCCGGATTCTTTGCCGGTACCCTTGACCTTCCCGCCGGATAGAAGGTGTACGATCGTGGCAAGAGAGGAGGGTTCGAGCGACATGACCGTACAACCCGACCACACGGTGATAGGCGCAGGCCCCGCAGGACTCGTCGCAGCCATGACCCTTGCCAAGGCGCAGCACAGCGTCCGCGTGTACGAGAAGGCAGCGACCGTCGGGCATCGGTTCGCAGGGGACTTCCAGGGACTCGAGAACTGGTCGTCGTCGATAGATGCGCTCGAGCGTCTGGCCCGTATGGGAATCGAACCCTCCTTTGCGTATCGGCCCGTGCACGAGGTGACCTTCTACGATCGGGCGCTCAGGCCCACCCAGGCGAACTCTCGAAATCCCCTCTTCTACCTGGTCAGGCGCGGGCCCGAGATCGGAACTCTCGATCGGGCGCTGCTCGACCAGGCGCGCGGGGCCGGAGCCGAGGTGCTGCTCGGAGCGAGAGCGCAACACGCACTCCGTGGAGATATCGTGGCGACCGGGCCGCGATACGCCGATGGCATCGCGACGGGATATGTGTTCCCAACCGCTCTGGAGGACCAGGCACACTGCATCGTGTCTGATGATCTTGCTCCAGCGGGTTACGCGTATCTGTTGATCTGGGATGGGCGGGCCACGCTCGCAACGTGTTTGTTCCGCAGGACAAGCGATTGGAAGGAGGCTCGACGGCGGACGGCCGAGACGTTCACGCGTCTGATACCGAACCTCGATATGCGTGACGCTCGGCCGTTCACCGGCTACGGATCGGTCTTTGGCAAGACAGGTTTCGATGACGAAGCAGGACGCCTCTTCGTTGGCGAAGCTGCAGGACTCCAGGACCCGGAATGGGGCTTCGGGATGTGGTACGCCATGGAGTCCGGATCCCTGGCCGCCCGATCGCTGATCGACGGCTTCGACTACGCACAGGAGGCTGCGCGGGCGTTCAGCCGTCGTCGTGGCGTGGCGTTGTTCAATCGTATGATGTTCGAGCGTCTGCCCGGTGCGGCGGTGCCGTACCTCTTGCGCTGGCAGGCATCGTCACCGGACCTCGTGAGGGGACTCCGCCGCCATTGGGCGCCGAACATCGCCAAGTCGGCCTTCGCCGCCGCCTCGCTGTCACGGTTCAGCCGCACGCGCCTCGGCCACACCGACCGTGCGTGCCACATGACCACATGTACCTGCGTGTGGTGTACCCACGGCTCAGCGGGGGATACCGATCACCTGGGATGCAGCGTCGGGGAGAGCGCGACGGAGTTCGAGACGCGAGCGAGCGCGTGAGTTCCAGAGGTACGGCAACCATCGATGGTCAGGAGGCGGCCCGCTGAGCCGTCGGGGAGTCGTCTGAGGTCGGGAGGAAGAGGAGCATCGCGACTCCCGCGATCAGGAAGACATCTGCGAGGTTGAACGTGATGCGTCCTGCTGTTATCCAATCGACGACGGCTGCCGACGGGAAGAAGTGTCGATCCTGAAAGCGGTCTGCCAGGTTGCCGAGCGCTCCTCCCGCGAGAAGTCCGAAAGCGAGAGACGTCGGCCATCGGGCCCCCCGGGCCGACCGGATCGCAACGACGACCACGGCGAGGGTTGCGACCACGACGAACCCTGTCGGCGCAGGGATACCGAGAAGGATCCCGCGGTTGGCGACGAGTTGCAGCCGTACGCCGCCGAGCATGGTGGGGCCCGTCAAGAGCGCGTGGAGCGCAAGTTCTTTGCTGACCTGGTCGATGATGAACACCCCTACGACTGCGCCGACCAGGACCCACAATGCCGTGTGTCGCCGGCGCCGTGGTGCCGCGTTCGGCGAGGCACCTGCGGAAACACGTGGGGATGTTGGGTCGGTTGTCATGTGGGCCTCATCGTCGACCAGGCGGTTCGCGGAAGGTCATGTGTGGCGGCCTGCCCGCTGTGTTGCGTCCTGAGAGCCTATCTCTGTGCCCGACTACTCCGACGCTCTCATCGCCGTTGTGTGGCTCTTCGGATCCAAGCGGGGTGAAGCTTCGGAACGTAGCACGTGGAGGTCGCGCCCGGATTCCTGAAGAGCCCTCTCTGGCCCTCGTTCCTCGGCCCATCTCCCCCGCAAGGCCGGGGGAGAGAGAAGAAGCAGGTCTTTTCCTCCCTCAGTTTGCTGGGGGAGGTGGCCGAGCGCAGCGAGGTCGGAGGGGGCAATAACAACACACGAACTCTGTGGAGTGATCTGGCCCGATGGTCCCTCTACGCGGGTCGACGTACTACCGGCTTGTAGACCCCCGGTTCTCACCGACCCCGCTCACTTCCGAAGATCGCGGTCGTGTGATCACGTCACGAAGGTTGCATCGACCAGCGTGTCGGTCTCGGTGCTCTTGGGGATCGTCCCGAAGGTCCTGCCCCAGTTTCCGTCGATCCGGGTGGTGATGAAGCCATCTGCGAGTGCCTGAGAGCCGTGGCGCACCACGAGCGACCCCTCGAGGACGATGGCCATCTTCTCGATGAGCGTGCGAAGTTCTGCCTCTGAGATCTCTGACGAAAGCGTGGTCTTGAGGTCGTCGATCGCGGTGTCGAGTCTGTGGTCGGTGCCGCGCGCCAGCTCGATCTCGGCTACGAACGCGTCGACCGCTTCAGGCTCACGTTTCATCGCCCGGAGCAGGTCGAGTGCGATGACGTTGCCTGAACCCTCCCAGATGGCATTGAGGGGCGATTCGCGGAAGAGCCTCGGCATCATCGACTCCTCGACGTACCCGTTTCCCCCGAGGCATTCGAGCGCTTCATAGGCAACGGCGCTGCACCGTTTGGCAACCCAGTATTTGGCGACCGGGGTCATGATCCTCTGCAACAACGCAGACCCTTCGTCGTCGTCGGCCCGATCGAAGGTCTCTGCAAGGCGCATCGTCATCAGGGTCGCGGCTTGCGTCTCGATCTCGAGGTCGGCGATGACCGCTCGCATGATCGGCGTGTCGACCAGCACGGCTCCGAATGCGGAGCGATTGCGGACATGGTGGGCTGCCTGGGTGACCGCCTGACGCATGATGGCCGTCGATCCGATCGTGCAGTCGAGTCTGGTGCCGTTGACCATCGCGATGATCGTCTTGACGCCACGGCCCTCCTCGCCGACCATGCGTGCCCAGGCTGCGTCGAATTCGACCTCGCTCGACGCGTTCGAGCGGTTGCCCATCTTGTCCTTGAGCCTCTGGATGAAGAACCGGTTGACCTCTCCATCGGGTGTCCATCGAGGGAGAAAGAAACACGAGAGGCCGCCGGGAGCCTGTGCGAGTACGGCGAAACCGTCGCACATCGGCGCCGACACGAACCACTTGTGTCCCGTGAGCAGGTACTCACCACCGGGACCACCCGAACCGATCGGCTCTGCGAGTGTGGTGTTCGCCCGTACGTCCGATCCGCCTTGTTTCTCCGTCATCCCCATACCCAACAGGATCCCCGTCTTGTCCGCCATGGGGGCGAACGACCCGTCGTACTGGCGGGACGTGAGCAGCGTCTGGAGTTCGGCGACGATCTCGGGTTGGGCTTGGAGGGTCGCGCCGACCGACGATGTCATCGAGATCGGGCATCCGTGTCCCTGTTCCGTCTGGCTGTCGAGGAACATGAGCGCGGCTCGAGCGACATGGCTACCCCGGCGCGCATCCGCCTCACGGTGGATCGAGTGCACACCGTTGCGCACAGACAGGGCCATCAGCGAATGCCACGCGGGATGGAACTCGACGGTATCTGACCGGTTGCCGAACCGATCATGGGTGTGCAGGATCGGCAGGTTCTCGTTGGCGAGGCGTCCCCACTCGCGCACCTCCAACGTGCCAACCACAGCACCGAAGCTGCTCAACTGTTCCCCTGCCCATCCAGCGCCGTGCCTGGCGACCGCCTCGGGCAGCACGGGATCAGACTCGTACAGGTTGTAGGCGTCGAGTTCCGAGGGCTGGTTGGTGACTTCATGGGTAGGCATATCAAGAACCTCCTCTCACCATCGTATCACCGTCGGAAGGTACGTCCGCCTGGCGAAACTGCGGACCCAACTGACGCGAGAAGGGCCCCGAACCGTGGTTCGGGGCCCTTCAGGCTGTCTGTCGCTATCGACTCGGATCAGCCCTTGCCGACGACGTCCTCGAACATGATGTGGAGGAACGGCTGGTCCTGCTGGTTGGGCAGTTCGAACTGCGTCGGGACCGGGTTGCCGAACGGCCCGTCGGCACCGAGGGCTACCGGTGGCAGGATCAGGTGTGCCTGCCAGGTGCCGTCGGGGTCGACACCGTCGTTGAACACGAGGTTGTAGTCATCGTCACGCACGTTCTGGGCCAACATGAAGTGGACGAAGCGCTTGTCTGGCTGGAGTTCACCGTTGACGTACAGGTCGCCTGCTCCCCAGAAGGCGATGAGCGACATCAGCTGTGGCATGAGGGGTGTCCCGATGCCGGTGGCCCCATGCTGGAGCGCATTGACGCCAACGCCGCCGAAGTTCTCGTGATCAACCTCAGGCAGGGCCTTCTTGACGACCAGCTTGTACGTGTTCGCACCATCAGGACTCGTGAACTTGAACGTCGCGTTGACCTTGTCCTTGGTGGTCGGACCCGACACGGCGGTGGCATTCTTGACGTTCACCTTCGCTGATCCCTCGATGGGAGCCCAGTTGTTCGAGAACGGCGTCATCATCGGTGTCGCTCCGTCACCACTAACGAAGTAGCCGTCAGTCGTGGCAACACGCTTGTCGAGCGGAAGCAGGTCAAGACCCTTTTCTGCGCCAGGGACACCGAACACGGCAGGATCGAGGGCCCGTGGACCAGGAAGGATCCATCGGGTGTCTCCGCCTTCGGCGGCTGTCATGCTCACCTTGTTGGGTGCGTCGATCACCTTGTTACCCGACGATTGTGCGTGGGCGATGGCCACGACGGCCGTTCCCACGATCATGAACGCCGCCAGCAGCGCGACGAATAGTGTTTTCTTACCCTTCACAGATTCCTCCTAGAGGATCGAATGGTCTCCGCGGCATATAGCCCTGTTGATGGTGCAACGACGCTCGATGCGATAGATGTATCACAGTGTCGGGGTATGGACAGTGTTGCTGCGCAGTGTCGAGGAGCTAGTCGACGAGCGAACCCACAATCGACCGCGTGACGCGTGCCGCCGTGGCGGCTCCATCGAGGGCAGGGTTCCACGATGACACCCAAGCCGCGACGACCCTCCCGGAGGAAGTTCGATGGCGTGGTCTCCCAGGTGTGGAATTCCCCGTGCGCATCACCAGGGGCGTCGAGCGATTGCCTCGATCGGTTTCATCCCCTGTCCGAATCGCGCGATAGCCTCACGGTTGTTCTTGAGTTCACTGTACGCGATGAAATGAACATCCAGTTGGTCGGCCACCCTACTGAACGCTGGGCGTTTCAGCTGTTCCCAGATGTCGGCCTCGCGGGAGTCGGGGGCAACGAGGAACAGTGACAGGCCATCGTGCTCCAGGCCGAGTGCAAGGTCCGACATGCGCAGGATCCCCGAGTAGATCGAGCTTGTGTGTTCGACCTCGAACGCGGCAACAACGCGACCGGTGGATGGATCGACCCAGAGTACATCGATCAGCCGGATCGCATCGAATGAGGCTGCCGCCCTCAGCGCCTCAGGAAGCGTGTGGAGGCAACCGTCGGCAAGGCGCCCTCCGTCGTAGTCACGGCTCACATCGTTGCTTGCGATCCACACCTCAAAACCCACGGCCTTGCCGAGATCCCGTAGCCAGCCCTGGATCTGGGTGTGGGTGTGGTCCTGATCACGCGCCGCCTGGATCGCCTTGTTTGCGCGATCGGACTCTGCACGGACCTGAGCGAGATCCTCCTCCCACTGCACGAGTGCAGCCTCATCGAAGTCGCGCGGCGGTGCGGGATATCTCCCGGAGCCGATATCGAACAAGAAGCCTGCGATCGCGCCGAGGTCGTTGGAGAGAAGATCTCGATACCGTGCGTTCATCTCGAGGATCCCGATGCGCATCGCTAGGTACTCGTTCCATCGACCCAACTTCACCTTGGCACCGGTCACGGCGTTGTAGCCCTTCACGATCGCGGTGTTGAACGGTGAAACGACAGTCGGGTGGAGAAAGTAGAGCATGTTGGCCGCAGCGGGACCAAGGCCCTTGATCCCGACACGATCCAGGGTGCGGATGGCTTCGACGATCTCGGCCTCGTCGCCGGAGCAGCAGACACAGAAGTTGAGGAACCGACCGAACGCGAGCTGGTTTTCACGATTCTCGTAGATGTCCGGGATACGCAGTTTCGGCTTCCAGATAAAGGCGTGGTCGGCTCCCCGAAATATCTGGCGTTGTTCTGCGATCGATTTCACGACTGTCTCGAGTGATGATCCCTTGTAGACATTGCCGAAAGTGTCCGACTCGATCTCTGCGACGACGACGGAGATGCCCTGGCGGATAGAACGAAAGTTCTTCAGCCGCTCCTCCCAGAGAAACCAGGATTGGTAGGTACCCAGGGGATCGTCACGCCAGCGAGTCAGGAGGCGCCGGGTAAGATCGACCGGGGCCGCGTGCGGGTGAGATGGAGTGCTCACGTTCCTCCCCTGTGAACTGTCGAGTCTTCGGAAGCGAATTCAGATTGAGACGATACTCGGTTGTCGTTGCAGACTCCAACGGCCAGGTTGCCGACGAAGTCGCTGCCACCCCCTCCCGGGGAGGGGTATACTTTCCGGTCTACGGACACGAACTACCGGAGGAATACTTCCATGGCCAAGCTTCTCGATCCCGTATGTGGGATGACCGTTGACGATACCGCGCTGCGTGCCGAGGGATACGATGATGTCGCCTTCTGCGCACCCGGGTGCCGCACGACGTTCCTCAAAGACCCCGATGCATATCCGGATCGCCTCGACACGGCGCCACAGGGCGACGAAGGCGGTTCAGGCTGCGGGTGTGGTCATGGCGACCACGGCGGCCACGGCGAGCACGCCGACCACGAAGGGCACGGCGAGCACGCCGGTAGCACGATGGGGTTGGTTGAGACAACGGCAGCGACGGACACCGGTTCGGGTTGCTGCGGGGGCCACGGCCACTGAAGCCGTGACGTCGCACATGGACAACAACACAACCGAGCAGGCGCAGGTCACCAGGCGTTACAACCGGATGGCTCCGATCTACGACATCTACGACGCTCCGATGGAGTGGATGGGGACCAAGAAGCGGCGGAAGCAGGTTGTCAGCAAGGCGAAGGGATCGGTCATAGAGATCGGTGTCGGCACAGGCAAGAACCTGCCCCACTACGGCGCTGATGTAGAGGTCATAGGGATCGATGTTTCGACAGGCATGCTCGCCCGAGCTCGTGAACGCCTCAAGAGCCTCTCGACGAACGCTCAGGTCGTTGAGGCCGACGTGCAGTCGCTTCCCTACGACGACAACAGTTTCGATACCGCAGTCAGCACGTGTGTGTTCTGCTCGGTCGCCGACCCGGTCCAGGGTCTGCGGGAATTGGGGAGGGTCGTCAAGCCCGATGGCCGCATCCTCCTGCTCGAGCACGTCCGGCCCACGAACTATTTCCTTGGGCGCCTCGCAGATCTTGCTACTGTGATCACACGGCGCCTCTTCGGGTTCCGTGCGAATAGACGGACGGAAGACAACGTCGCCGCCGCAGGCCTCGACATCATCGACGTCGAGCACCACGGCATCTGGCGAACGATCGTCGCACAACCGGCGCTCACGACCCCAACGACCGACGAGGATAGATGAACAAGACATGGACGGCACGCCGACACGGCGCGGTGCAGACGGGGCCGGTTTCGTGAGGGACCCTGACCCACTGCTCGACGTGCGGGACCTGCGGACGTATTTCCTGACGGACGGCGGTGACGTCAGGGCGGTCGATGGTATCTCGTTCTCGATGTCCAAGGGAGAGCGCCTCGGTGTCGTGGGCGAGTCCGGTTCGGGAAAGTCGGTGACGGCTGCATCGATCATGGGCCTCATCGAGCCGCCTGGTGCGATCGTCGGCGGCGAGATACTCTTCCACGGACGTGATCTTCTGCAACTCCCCGAACGGGACATGCGCAAGATCCGTGGCAAGGAGATCGCGATCATCTTCCAGGATCCGATGACGGCACTCGATCCGGTGTTCACCGTCGGGAGCCAGATGATGGAGACCCTCAAAATCCACCGCAACATGTCGAAGAAGGAAGCCAGGACGGTCGCGATCGACACGCTCGCTGACGTCGCCATTCCTCGTCCCCACGAGCGCCTCGACGAATATCCGCATCAGTTCTCCGGCGGCATGCGTCAGAGGGTGGTCATCGCAATGGCGCTGTTGTGCGATCCCGACCTCCTCATCGCGGATGAGCCGACGACCGCGCTCGATGTCACCTCACAGGCCCAGGTGATGGACCTCATGCTCGGGTTGGCGAACGACCGCGGCACGGCCGTCATGTTGATCACACATGACCTGGGAGTCGTTGCGGGTTTCTGTGAGAACGTCCAGGTCATGTATGCAGGTGAGATAATCGAACGAGGGCCGGCCGGACCGCTCTACGTCAGCCCGGAGCATCCGTACACGCGTGGCCTGCTGGAATCCGTGCCGAGGCTGGATCAGGATGCCCAGCATCAGCTCTACTCGATCCGCGGTTCCGCGCCGTCGACGACGACGCCACCGCGGGGGTGCCGTTTCTGGCCTCGATGTGATTTTGCGACGGACCTCTGTGTGTCTGAGCGACCGGCGCGATGCGATGGGACCGGCGATAAGGAGTGCGCCTGCCACTTCGCCGGCCATTTGAAAAAACAGCGCGAGGAGGTTGGCACATGACCGCCGTCGATAGGGAACCCGGCTCAGGGACAGCCACGGCCGGTGAAGTCCTCCTCCGGGTCGAGGACCTGAGGAAGGACTTCGTTGTCAACCGACGCGGGTTCAAACGAGAGGCAGAGAAGCTGCAGGCGGTTGCCGGAGTGTCGTTCGACGTTCTAGCCGGCCAGACGCTCAGCCTCGTCGGCGAGTCGGGATGCGGCAAGTCAACGACTGCTCGATGTATCCTCCGGCTCGTTGAGCCGACGTCTGGCAAGGTGATGCTCAGGCATCACCGAGAGGGAGCTGACGAGGCGGAGCTGGTCGATATCGTCGGGGTCAAGGCGGGCGAACTTCGCGAGATCCGCCGCAACGCACAGATCGTTTTCCAGGATCCTGTTGCATCACTCAACCCGCGGATGACGGTCGAGGCGATCATCGCAGAACCTCTGGTGGCGTACCACGTCGGGAATCGTGCGGATCGCTCTGCCAGGGTCAGGGAGTTGCTCGAGCTGGTCGGCATGAAACCGTCGTACGCATCGCGACATCCACGCTCGTTCTCCGGTGGCCAGCGCCAGCGTATCGGGATCGCCAGGGCCCTTGCACTGCATCCGTCGCTCATCATTCTCGATGAGCCCGTATCCGCGCTGGACGTTTCCGTGCAGGCCCAGGTGCTCAACCTGCTCGATGATCTCCAGGGCCAGCTTGGGCTGACCTACCTGTTCATCGCGCACGACCTCGCCGTTGTCAAACACGTGAGTACGCAGGTTGCGGTGATGTACCTCGGAAAGATCGTCGAAAAGACCGACCGCAGCACATTGTTCGAGACCCCACTACACCCCTACACGCACGCGCTCATGTCCGCTGTACCGATTCCTGATCCTGTCGTGGAAGCCGATCGAGAGCGGATCATCCTCGAAAGTGAGATCCCGTCAGCTGTCAACCCACCGTCAGGGTGCAGATTCCGAACGCGGTGTCCCATTGCACAGGTGCCTGGCAGGTGTTCCGAGGAGGAGCCAGAACTGCGTGAGTACGCTCCAGGGCACTGGGTTGCGTGTCACTTCCCCCAGCCCGACGGTCTTGCCGGAAGTCCAGACTCCGTTCCTGTGGCGATGTAGGACGCGGGCCGAGCCTCTCGGTCATCGCCCGATGGTACGGCTACTGATCGACAGGTTTGTAACGTATCCCGGCGCTTGGGTTCTGCCCGGCGATGAGTTGCGGCGGTTGGTTGTCATCGCGTAGGCCCCGAAGCCGGCGGCGGAATCGAGACTTGCTGAGCGTCGTGCCAGCAGGGTCGAAGATGTCACGCAGACCGTCTCCCATGAAGTTCACTGACACGACCGTGAGGAAGATCATGATTCCGGGAAAGACCGCGGCCCACGGGTTCGTGAAGATCTGCTGTTGTGCGTTGCGCAACATCGTGCCCCACGACGACGCTGGCGGCTGAAGCCCGAGGCCGAGGAAACTCAAGGTTGACTCAGCGATGATCGCCGACGCAACGCCGAGCGTCCCAGCGACGATCAATGGGCTGAGGGAGTTGGGTAGCAAGTGCTTGAAGATGATGCCGCGAGTTCGTGTGCCCGACGCTCTCGCAGACAGGACGAACTCGCGTTCGCGCAAGCTCATGAACGAACCTCGCGTCAGCCTCGCAACGTTCATCCATCGCACGAGCCCGATGATGATGACCATTGTCGTGAAACTAGGCCCGAGCAGTGAGGCAGCGAGGATCAGCAGGAAGAGGTCCGGCAGTGACAGGGCGAGATCGGTGAATCGCATGAGGACGTTGTCGACCCATCGGCCGTAGAAACCCGACAATGAACCGACCAGAGTTCCGATCGTCAGTGCAAACGTCGTCGCCAAAGCAGCGACTCCAAGTGAGACACGACCTCCGGCCAGGATTCGGGTCATACTGTCTCGTCCGAGTTCGTCAGTACCCATCGGATGGGCGAGCGATGGACCCTGGAGACGGCTCGATAGGTCTTGTTCCAGCGTGTCGTATGGACTGAGCATCGGTCCGAAGATCGCAGCCGCCAGGATGATGAGCAGAACGATGAGTCCTATGACGGCGGGTCGGTTCTTGCGGAATGTCCGCCAGTTCCGTTTCCATCCCGGAATCTCGACGACCTCTTCGTCCAACGCCAGTGCGTCGAGGTTCTCGTCGGAAATACGCTGATGCTCGATACCCGTATGGTCGATATCAGTCATAGCCGAACCCTCGGATCGAGTCTGCCGTACAGGACATCGGCCAACAAGTTCGAAGCGACCACCATCAAGGATCCAATGACGAGGATGCCCATCAGGACAGGATAATCGAAGCGCAAGGCGGAATCCCAGAACAATCGGCCGGTTCCGGGCCAGGAGAAGATGGTTTCGACGACGAGCGCACCTACGAGGAACTCCGGTATGTGGATCGCTACGACGGTCACGAACGGGATCCCGGCGTTTCGGAATGCGTGACGCATGTAGCGCCGGACCGGTGGCACACCACGGGCCTTGTTGAATCTCATGTAGTCCTCGTCCATCGTCTCGATCATCGATGCGCGCAGGTATCTCGTGAAGAATGAGAGTGACACCATCGAGATCGCAATGGTCGGAAGCGTGAGGTACCAGATGCGCGTCATGAAGCCTACATCTTGACCCGGCGGCCCCATGCCTCCTGTGGGAAACCATCCGAGCCAGACGGAGAACACGATGATGAGCATGAGGCCAAGCCAGAAGACCGGGAGCGAGAGCCCCACGAAGCTCATGAATGTCAGAGAGTGATCGATCCATGTATCGCGCTTGATGGCTGCGAGGAGGCCAAGGGGGATCGAGATGATGAGGGAGACGGTGATGCCTGAGAACATGAGGAGCAGGGTGGCGGGAAGCCGCTCCATGATGAGGCCGAAGACTGGCTGGCGGGCGACGAATGATATGCCCCAATCGCCTCGCACGAACTGACCGAGCCATGAGATGTATTGGATTACGAGCGGTCGGTCGTAGCCGAACTCCGCTTCGATTCGGGCGAGGTCTTCTCCGGTGACGTTCGCCAATCCCCGATAGACGGCGGTCGGTCCGCCTGGTGTCAATTGGATGAGTAGAAATGCGACCAGGGAGATGCCGATGAGGATGGGCACGGCCTGCAGTATTCGTTTCGCTACGAATTTCAGCAAGCCGTGCCCATCCTTTCTCGGTGTCAGCCTCGTCGGTTGTTAGTTGTCAACTGTCCAGTCCGCCGCGTTCCACGTGAACTCGGCCCATGGGTTCGGTGCGTAGCCGCTCACGGCCGCACTGAACGCATCGAGCTTCGACCGCTTGTACAAAGGAATGTACACACCGGCGGCGAGAAT
>CAYUJA010000022.1:0-13742 GCA_964444875.1 uncultured Acidimicrobiaceae bacterium
CCGTTACGACCTCTGGCGTGATGAGGCACTCGTCCTCTCGTTCATCCTCACGCACCTCGGAACGTAGGAACGTATTACGTATGACGTATGTACTACGTTCTCTTCAGTCGAGTTCGGGGCGGTTGGCGGCGCGGAGACGGTCGACGATCTGTTTCACGTCCTGGGCTCTGTCCCTTGTCGTCACGAGCAGGGCATCTGGTGTGTCGATGATGACGATGTCCTCGAGTCCCACGGCTGCGATCAGGCGGTGTCCCGAGCGGATGTAACTTCCTGATGTGTCGACCATCTCCACGTCTCCCAGGGTGACGTTGCCTTCGTCGTCCTTGTCCGCAATGTCCCACAGCGACGTCCAAGAGCCAACGTCGTTCCAGCCAGGATCTGTCGGAACCACCGCAGCCGACGTCGTGGATTCCATCACCGCATAGTCGATCGAGTCTGGCCGACACGCAGCGAACGCCTCTTCGTCGAGGATGACCCGTGTCCCGTCTCTCGTTGCCCCGGCATATGCCTGTCTCGCAGCGGCGGCGATATCGGGAGCATGGAGTTCGAGTTCCTCGAGGTACCGCGACGCGGTGAACAGATACATCCCCGAGTTCCACAGGTAGTCGCCTGACGCCAGGTACCGCTCAGCCGTCTCCTCGTCCGGCTTCTCCCGGAACGCTGAGACCCTGGAAGCGCTTTCGTTGAGCCTCGTGCCGACGCTGATGTATCCGTAGCCCGTCTCAGCAGCCGACGGCGTGATGCCGAAGGTAACGAGGAACCCATCTCGTGCGGCCGTAGCCGCCTGCTCGACGGCGGTCGCGAATGCTCCCTCGTCTGAGATCGTGTGGTCCGATGGAAGGACGATCATGAGACCGTCTTGGCCCGTGGCGAGGATCTCGAGCGCCGCAACCGCGATCGCGGGGGCTGTGTTCCTCCCGACCGGTTCGAGCATCAGCACCGGCGTTTCCCACCCCGACAGGCGCATCTCAGCCTCGATGGCATCTGCGTGGTCGGCGTTGGCGACGATGATGGGCGCTGTGGTCGTTGCCACGGAACTGATCCTGTCAACGGTGTTGCGGATCAGCGATCGGTCGTCCACAAGTGGCAGGAGTTGTTTGGGACTGTGGTGTCGCGATGCGGGCCACAGCCTGGTCCCTACCCCTCCTGAAAGGATCACGGGGACGATCGCGTCTGGCACGGTCATGGCTGTGGACTTGCAAGGGTCTTGACGTCGGCCTCGCATGCCTGGGTGCCGAAGATCGTGAGCACGTCCTGGATCCTGATCGCTGTGTCCCCGTGTGGCACGAGCACCGCAGTCGCCCTCCGGATCGATACGAGCACGATGTCGTCTGGCCACGACACCTCAGAGATCAACTTGTTGGCGATCGGTGAGTTCTCAGCCACCGTGATCTCGAAGAAATCTGCGCCGGGTTGGGTGCGGATCCGCTTGCGTTCCCTGTAGAGCTCGCGGCCCTTGGACATCGAGAGCGCCATCTCGTAGGCGTTGACCACGGACACCCTTCGGAACATGCCGATGACCCTGCGGTCCCCTTCATCGCTGAGCACGGGGAGCCTGCCCACACCCATCGATGCCATCCTGGCGAGCGCCATCGAGACGGGCAGGTCCGGAGTGATCGTTATCGGGTCTCTCGACATCGCCTCTCCGACGGTGATGTTCATGCTCGGGCCTCCGGCGCTGACGATGTCGCTGAGGCTCAGGACGCCGATGAGTTGGCCCTGGTCATTGACGACCGCTGCGCCGTGATGGGTCGTCATGTCGAAGAACTCTGCAGCTTCAGCGAGCGACTGCCACGGGTGGAGTACGTCGTCGAGTTCGTGCATCACCTCGCGGACGTCGATCGTGTCGAGGAGGTCGATGTCCTCAGATCGTGGCAGGCGAATCCCCTGACGCGCCAGGTCCGCGGTGTAGGCAGAGTCCGGGTGGAAACGGTCGCCGAGGAAGGTCGCGAGAGCCGCGGCGAGCATGAGGGGCAGGACCAGCCCGTAGTTCCCCGTCAACTCGAACACGAGGATGACCGCGGTGAGCGGAGCGCGTGCCGTCGTTGCGAGTGTCGCGGCCATACCGACCACGACGAAGGCCCCGACATCAAGGGATTCCAAACCGAGGTACGTTTCGGCGAATATGGCGAAGGCACCGCCGAGCGATCCACCGATGACCAGGCTTGCCATGAACTCTCCCGCAGAACCGCCACCTTCGCGGGTCAGCACAGATGTCACGATCTTCGCAAGGCCGACGAGGGCGAGTACCCACCACACATACGTACCGGCGTTGGACACGCGGAGCAGACTGCCGAGGAAACCGAGTCCCGTCCCAAGCGATTCCGGCCAGATCACACCGAGCAACGCGATCGTGATGCCGTAGATCAGGGGTCTGCTCCATCCGGGGATGCGCCGGGGCAGCTCACGCCTCGCGGAGAAATCTTCGAATTTGAGGTAGAGGATGCCGGTTGCCACCGCAAGAAGCGCGAGGAGTGCATACCACAGGAGATCCGAAGGACTACCGAGCTCGTATGGCGGCGAGGTCAAGATCAGTTCCTGGCCGATGAGGATGTTGGCCGTCACAGCCGCGCCTACGGATGCGATCACTACGGCGTTCAGGTGCCGGATGGCGAACGAACCCAGGATGACTTCCATCGCAAAGAGCATTCCCGCGATGGGGGCGTTGAAGGAAGCACCGATCGCCGCGCCAGCTCCTGCGGCGACGAGGCTTCGGATGTGATCGTGGTCGAAGCCCGTCAGCCGTGCGAGTTTCGATCCGATGATCGCACCGATGTACACGACCGGCCCCTCACGGCCTCCCGACCCTCCGGTACCGAGCGTGATCGCCGTTGCGAAGATCTTCGGGAAGATCTGTTTCGTTGGGAGGTATCCGCCGTGGAGGGAGAGCCCGACCATGGTTGCCGAGACGCCGCCGCCAGACACGCCGGGGCCGAAGAACTTGTCGAGCAACCAGGAGATGAACAGGCCCGCGGGTACCAGCGCCAGCACCGCCCAACGGCCCCATCCGGTCCACCCCGCGAAGTTGATGGACCCTTCCTCGGTGAGCCTGATCAGTACGGCAAGCGCCGATGTGGCCACACCAACGAGGACGCCGAGGATCATCGAACTGAAGAGGAACCCGGCAGTGCTCGTTGCGCCCAGGTGAGTCTTGATCTGTGTGACGAGGGAGCGCATGAACGAGAGGGTACTTTGAGACCAAACCGTAGTCCGAAGTTGGAGCCGCCAGCTGACAGCCGTCAGCCGACAGCTCACAGCTACCAGGAAGAAACCTGAAGACAGAAATCGGACCGCTTCGCTTCCGGACCGCTTCGCTTTCGGAGAACGGAGAACCTCCATCTGGCGTCTGTCCGTTCTGACAGCGAGCCTGCGAGCGGTCCGATAGCGCAGCGGTCTGTTTGTCTGATAGCGCAGCGGTCCGCTTTCTGGCCTCTCCCTGCCATCGTCAGGAACACTTCTCGGATGGACTACGTTGTACCCGTATGTTCCGAAGGAAACCAGTGCACACGGCACCACGCGATGACACCCCGGCCGGGCGGGCAGACGTCCACGAGATCAGCGGTGTCCACTACGTGAATGGCTCGAAGATGGAGCCACCGTTCCCCGACGGTATGGCGGTCGTGTCGTTCGGCATGGGCTGCTTCTGGGGAGCTGAGCAGATATTCTGGCAATTGCCCGGCGTGTACACGACCGCCGCTGGATATCAGGGCGGCATCACGGAGAACCCCACCTACGAACAGGTCTGCACCGGCCGCACAGGCCACGCAGAGGTGGCCCTGGTCGTGTACGACCCGGAAGCGACCTCTCTCGACACGATTCTCACGAGCTTCTGGGAACAGCATGACCCGACGCAGCAAGATCGCCAGGGCAATGACGTAGGTTCGCAGTACAGGTCGGCGGTGTACTGGACAGATCCTGTCCAACGCGACGTGATCATCGCGTCGCGCGATGCGTACGACCACGATCTGCGAACTGCCCGATACCAGGGCGTCACGACAGAGATCAGTGAGGCAGGGCCGTTCTTCTACGCCGAGGAGTATCACCAGCAGTACCTGGCCAAGAACCCCGGCGGGTACTGCAACCACGGTTTCTGTCAGATCGCATACACCGCACCGGACCTGTGAGCCACCTCCGGTCGGAATACATGGGGACATTCGGGGTTGCGTTCTGAAGGACACAGGAGGATGCTTGGCATGACAGGAACAGCGATTCTCGAGATCGTCGAACTCGGGTTCCAATGGCAGGGACTCGATCCGTTCATCATGACGATGCACCATCTCGATGCGTATCCCGCCGGTGACCAGAACCAGGGTCCGGGAGGCCCGCTCGATGGCAGGCGGATCGGATCAGATTTCTCAGGTATGGATGGATGGAGCATGTACCACGGCGATGTGGTTCCAGGGTTCCCACAGCATCCTCACCGAGGGTTCGAAACCGTCACGGTTGTCAGGCGGGGTTACGTCGACCATTCAGACTCCCTCGGCGCTACCGCCCGCTACGGAGGGGGCGACGTTCAGTGGCTCACCACGGGCAGCGGTATCCAGCACTCCGAGATGTTCCCTCTGATCAGAGATGACGACGGGAACACACTCGAGTTGTTCCAGATCTGGCTCAACCTACCCCCGGAGTCCAAGATGGTCCCCGCGTACTTTCGTATGCTGTGGTCCGAGACGATCCCAACGCTCACCCCGGCACAGGGCGTGAGCCTCGATGTCATCGCCGGTGCCGTTGACGGGCACACCGCTCCTCCAGCACCCCCCGACTCGTGGGCATCAAGTGACCACGGGGATATGGCGATCTGGCTCGTACGTCTTGAGCCGGGTGCCACGTGGGATCTCCCGGCGGCCCCGTCGGGAGTCAACAGGATGCTCCATCTCTTCGATGGTTCGGAACTGTCGATCGATGGTGTCGATGTGTCATCTGGCCACGGCGTTCGCCTCCAACCAGATGTCGATGTACCCCTCATCAACACAGGTGAACCAGCGGAGTTCCTCCTGCTCCAGGGCAGGCCCATAGGCGCACCCGTATTCCAGCTCGGGCCGTTCGTCATGAACACGCCTGAGGAACTCCAGCAAGCGTTCGATGACTATCGCACCACCGGATTCGGCGGATGGCCATGGACCACTAGGGACCCCGTACATGCCCGATCACAGGGACGGTTCGCACTCCACGCAGACGGAACCGTCGAGCACAGGGCGATGCAGCCCTCCGCTACCAGCAACTGACGGCACACTGGCTCTTTGAACGTACTGCCAAGACGCGCGGATAGGGATGGTGTGCGCACCGTCGACTGTGGATCCGGGTCGCTGCTGGCCTCCGCGGCCCCCTCCGACCTCGCTGCGCTCGGCCACCTCCCCCACTGCGTGAGGGAGGAAACAAGAGGAATCTCTCCCCCGGTCCTCCGGGGGAGATGGGCCGAGGAACGAGGGCCGTTAGGGGGATCCGGCTGTCGGCTGTCGGCTGTCGGCTGTCGGCTGTCGGCTGTCGGACTAAGGAGTGAGGAACAGCGTCGCATCGGCGTCTGCCCTGACGTCTGCTCTCTCCCACAGGAACGGGGCGGTCTCACCGTTGAGCCATAGCGGGATCATGTCGTCGTAGTGCTCGTTGTCG
Source organism: uncultured Acidimicrobiaceae bacterium (assembly GCA_964444875.1). Classification (GTDB taxonomy): domain Bacteria; phylum Actinomycetota; class Acidimicrobiia; order Spongiisociales; family UBA5794; genus JAMBLL01. The sequence continues at coordinate 5,611 of CAYUJA010000022.1, forward strand.
ACATGCCCAGACTGGCCCGTTGTGTGTATCGCCCGGGAATTCGACAGGTCACCCAGATCGACGAGCATGCGCATCGAGGGGAGCCAGTCCACCTGATACCCCTCGGTTGCGGTCCACCCGACTGCGTTGACGACGTTGGAACTGCCGCTCGCGGGATACGGGCCACGGTTGAAGCGGTCCTCGATGATCGCTATACCGGACTTCCCGAGGGACTGGTTGATGAACGTCATCTCATGGATCGCACCCCATGTCCATGTGGTCGGATCGGATCCGAGTCTGTCTGACAACTCTGCGACTCCGGTCGTGAAGGCCGCGACGAGGATGTCGTCCCTTGTTTCGGTTTCGGGCGTCGTCACATCGTCCCAGAACGGGTCGTTGGGGTCGTCGACCAGATTCCCGACGACCTCGAACCATCGGGAGTTGCCTTCGGGCCAGATCTGCTCAGGCAGTTCGTCCTGGAAGGTGAGCGCGAGCAGGTTCTTCCAGGTCGCGTTCCACACCGCCGCACCTGAAGAGGCGGCGAGGTTCTGCATGTCCCACGCTGAGAGTAGGTTCAACGCGATCCGGCTGGCGTCGTCAAGCTCGGGGTCCGGCGATTGGAGAGCATCGGTCAGGAACGGGAGGATCCTGGCTGCGTTCATGTCGTAGCTGTCGAACTGGATCCTCGTGTTGTCCTCGAGCGGGATGCCGAGGTTGGACGTCACCAGGTCGACGATCCTCCTCGCCCGCTGGCCGTAGTTCCAGTCCTTCGTGATCAGGTACGGGTAGTCCTGCGAGATGACGGCGTTGTTGGCGGTGACGATGTAACCGGACTCCGGGTTGAGCACCCACGGCAGTTCGTCGTACGGGATGAACCCGGTCCACTCGTTGTCGTCTGTCCAGCCGGGGACGGGCAGTGTGCCGTCACCCGACGCCCGGATGGGGATGTTCCCCGGCATCACGTATCCGATGTTGCCCTCGGTGTCTGCATAGATCATGTTCTGGGAAGGCACGGCGAACAGCAGGGAGGCCTCGCGGAACTCCTCGAAGTTCGATGCCGTGTTGATGCCGAGGACGGGTTGGATCACCGACGGCAGCCCCTCATCGAGACCCGTCCACGCGAAGGCGATGGCGTACTCGTCCGGCGTACCGATTCCAGACGAGTCGAAGTTCTCGAGCGGCTCGTAGACGCCCGAGATGATCGGGCCGTGGCGGGTGGACCGGATGGTGACCTCCCTGGTATCTCCGCCCGCGACCTCGATCGTCTCGGTGCGGATCGCCATGTCCACCCATTCCCCGTTGACCTCGTACTGATCCGGGTTCTGCGGGTTGATCTTCTCGATGTAGAGATCCTGGACATCGGGTCCGACATTCGTGAATCCCCAGGCGATGTCGGCGTTGTGGCCAATGATGACGCCCGGTACGCCTGCGAACGAGAACCCTGCAACGTCGTACGGGCATCCGTCGGTCACCTGGCGGCAGTGCAGTCCGACCTGGTACCAGATCGACGGCATCTGTGCAGAGAGATGGGGGTCGTTCATCAGGTACGGCATCCCGCTCGGGGTGTTCTCTCCGGCGACCACCCACGAGTTCGAGCCGATACCGGTCTCTTCCCCGCCTCCGGTGAGCCGGTAGAGGGCCTCGATGGCGCTCGACGCGGATTCGAGAGCGTCCGTGGCATCCACCGATGCCCGGAGATTCCCGGACGTCCCTGCTTCGGCAGGCCCTCCGTCGATGATGTAGGGATTCCGATCCCCGGGGTACGGCGGATACAGTTGTGCGACCCGCTCTGGGGGCAGGCCACCGAGCGCCATCGAGCGGCCGATCTCAGCGCCGATGTTCCCTCCAAGATCCCATGACATCACCTTGCCCCATGCCAGGGATTGGGCGCCCGTCCACGGCTCAGGGGTGTAGTCGTGGTTGAGCAGTTCGATGATCGAGTACTCGAAGCTGAGGTCTGATGGAGATTGTGTTTCGAGATAGGCATTGACCCCCCGTGCATAGGAGTCGAGGACGGATTTCGCTTCCTCGGTCTCGACCTCGTACTGGGTCTCGGCGAGACGGCCCCAGCCGAGGGTCCTGATGAACGAATCCGTGTCGACCTGGGATTCGCCGAACATCTCGGCGAGGCGCCCGTAGGAGATCTTCCGCCAGAAGTCCATCTGGAAGAAGCGGTCCTGGGCTTCGACGTACCCCTGTGCCATGAAGAGATCGTCGGAGCTATCGGCGTAGATGTGGGGCACGCCCATCGAGTCCCTGATGATCTCCACGGTGCCATCGAGGCCCACGAGTTGGATCGTTCCCTCGGTCTGGGGGAAGGCCCTGTGCACCGAGTAGCGTGCGAACAGCGTCGCTGCGACGATCACGACGATCACGGTGCCAAAGACTGTCCACATGGCCACTTTCGCGATGGATCGCAACCGCCGTGGTTTCGTGGCCGTCTGCTCAGTGGTGGCATCACTCATGCGCTCGCCATCGTACCCGTATCGACAACGAGATGTGCGTCGTATGCTTTGCACATGGATTCCCAACCAAGCCCTCCATCGGAGGAATCGGTGACCCCCGAGGTCGTCGCGTCCGATGAACACACGTCGGGCGACGATGGGGTGCGACCCCACGTGTCGGAGCCATCCAAGCTCATCCGCATCGCCTCGATGACGAGAGCGATGCTCGAAGAGGTGCGTGAAGCCCCGCTCGATGACGCCGGGCGCATCAGGTTACGGTCGATCTATGACCGGTCTCTGATGGAACTCAAGGATGTGTTGTCTGACGACCTTGTCGAGGAGTTGGATGCTGTGTTCATCCCGATCGACGAAGGAACACCGTCAGAAGCCGAACTTCGCGTGGCCCAGGCGCAGCTTGTCGGGTGGCTCGAGGGTCTCTTCCATGGCATCCAGGCATCGTTGATCAGCCAGCAGATGGCTGCGTCGGCTCAACTCGATCGGATGAGGCAACGGCGTTCGCTCGAAAGCGGCGGGTCTGAAACGGGGAGCGGGCTCTATCTGTAGCGCCTCGTCTCGTCGGGTAACCTGAACCTATGTCACTGTACAACCTGTTGCCACCACCGCCGATGGACGGGCCGGTTCTCGTCATGGGACTCGCCGGCTGGGGTGACGCCGCGTCGGCCGCCAGCGATGCCGCTGATTGGATCGCTGAAGCCGGTGATGTCATCGTTTCGTTCGACCAGGACTCGGTGTTCGATTACCGCTCGAACCGCCCCATCCTCAGGTTCTCGTCTGGTTCCATGACGTCGCTTACGTGGCCACGCATCGAGATCGTCCACGTGAGGCCGTCCGGGCGCGACGTGCTCGTCATGGTCGGCAACGAACCAGACTATGCGTGGGCGGCGATATCGGCTGCGCTCGCAGATCTCGCGGGTGTACTCGGAGTGTCCCACCTCGTAACACTCGGTGCGGTCCCTGCTCCCGTGAGGCATGCCACGACGACAGCTGCCTTCTGCACTGCCACGGACCCCAGGCTGTTGCTTGCCGGTGATGAGGCGCTGATGGACGACATCGTCGTTCCCGCATCTGCCGGCACCGTGTTCCGAGCGGCCATCGAGGAGACGGGCATCCCGACGATCGGATACTGGGCCCAGGTTCCCCAATACGTGGGGCGGCCGTACGAGCCTGCCGTGTACTCGCTGCTCGTCAAGGCTGCTGCCCAGATGGGCGTGCAGTTCGACCTCTCAGGTGTAGCAGCCGATGCCGAGAGCCAGGTGGCCAGGTTGGATGAGATCCTCGAGCAACGTGCTGACGCTCGAGAGTTCGTCGAGGGTCTCGATCTCAGCGTCGGTACGACGTCATCCGTACCCGAGGATCTGCCGACCGCAGACGAGATCGCCGATGAAGTGGCGAAGTTCCTACGCGACGCTGATGACGAGGCCTGAACAGGCCACGCTGGTTATGAGCCGAGGATCCCGACGAAGAGGGTCATCACTGCAAGGGCAGCGGTTACGGCGATCATCGCCCACACGGACCACGTCAAACCTTTGACCGCGTTGATCTGATCTCTCAGGGCGTTGGTCAATTCAGCGAATTCGACTTCGCTCGGCGTTCTCTGCACACGACTTGCGGGGACCGCCGTCTCCGGGATCATCGCCGGTGCGAGCGGCTCGAACGGGTCTATGAAAGGTTCTGGCTCAGGTTTCGACGGTGATGGGGGTGTCGTATCAGGGTCCGCGCTGTCTGGCACCTTTTCCGGGAGAACGAAGGTCTCCATGACAGGGCTCGGGGTCTGCGATGCCGTGGTCGTCGAGCCTGTAGGTGCGAGAACGAGTTTCTCTCCGTCGGTGGGGTGGCCGAGGTAGATCGTCTCTGGACCCCGGATGGCGACGGCATCGAACCGCTGGCCGAGACGGTAGGAGCCGTTCCTCGAGCCGGCATCTTCGACCTTCCATCCAGACGCATTGTGGGAGACCACGGCGTGGCGGCGCGAAATCCCCGGCCGGACGATGCGGATCGTCGATTCCGCGTCAGACCCGATCACAGCTGTGGCACCGTCATCGATAACGGTGTCTTTCCCCTGGTAGGTGACCTTGAGTGGCACTTCGTGTTTTCCTATGCAGACGCGCGGATACAGCACCACATTGTAGCGACGCGGCTGAGTTCTCGGTTTTGCAGGTACGGGTGGTCTATCTCGTCGTCGTTCCCTAGCCTATGGACCAGCACACCAGGCGCCACAAGGAGGTTCATCAGTGAAGGTCAGCGATGTGATGACATCTGAGGTCAAGACCATCAGTGGTGACGAACCCCTCAAGGAAGCTGCCAGGGTGATGGTGAACGCAGGGATCAGCGGTTTGCCCGTCGTCGATGACGAGCGGAAGGTCATCGGCATCATCACCGAGGCCGACTTCGTCTCTGCAGAGGCCGATCGTTCATGGGGAAGGCAACGGCGCAGTCTGCTTGCCAACTTTCTCGGTGAGGCCGAGCATCCAGAGGCGAAGACCGTTGCAGATTCGATGACGAAGAAACCGCACACGATCGATGGTTCGAGCACCGTGACCGAAGCTGCCCGCAAGATGACAGAACTCAGGGTGAAGCGCCTTCCTGTGGTCACGCCTGACGGAACGCTGAGCGGGATCATCTCTCGCGCAGACGTCATGCGCACGTTCACCAGGCCGGACGAGGAACTCCGAGCCGAGATCGTAAGCGATGTCATCGTCGGCGTCCTCGATCTCGACCCGGACAAGCTCTCGGTCGAGGTCGTCGACGGTGTGGTCGGTCTCGGTGGAATCGTTGGATCGCGCTCGGATGGTCGGTTGTTGCAGGAACTCGCCGTGCGAATCGAGGGTGTCATCTCGGTCAATTCTGATGTATCGTGGACCAACGACGACTCGGCAACCGGAACGGGAATGTTCTAGAAACCGACAGAGATCGAAAAAAGATGGAACAGGGGAGGGGTCCGATTTCGTTATATGGACTCGGAGACAAGGATGGTTTGCGTTGACTTTGGCTGAACTCACACTGGAACCGGACGTCAGTTGGAGGGGTCAAGCCGCGTGCAACGGCATTGACAGCGATGTGTTCTTCCCGGAGTCTGAAGAGGAACCTGCTTCGGTCGCTGCCAAGGCCATCTGCATGCAATGCCCGGTGATGGAGGCCTGCTTGCAGTACGCACTGGCCACCAATCAGGGTGCTGGCGTGTGGGGTGGCCTCGATGAAGGCGAACGCCGCCGTATGCGCCGCCGTATCCGTGACCGCCAGCGTCGCAAGGCTTCATAGGCAGCCATCAGCTAACAGCCAGCAGCTAGCGGGGATGGCTCAGGACATCGAACACAGAGTCTGTGTTCTGTGTTCTGTGTTCTGTGTTCTGTGTTCTGTGCCGTCAGACCGATGCATCCGCGGTGGCGTGCCGCTTCTGACCGATGGCCTTGGCCGTCAGGACGATGAAGAACGCGACGATCGGCACGACAGCCATCGTGGCCGATCCGGACGTACCCAGGTGATAGCTGATGACGAGACCTGCCACGACTGACACGGCCCCGATAGCCGATGCGGTTGCCATCATCACGGGGACTCTTCTCACCAGCAGCGCTGCCGTTGCGGGTGGGCCGATGAGAAGCCCGAAGACGAGGAGTGTTCCGACAGTCTGGAACGAACCGACGATGGCGATCGTGAGGATCGTGAGCATCACTGCGTGTGCTGCATGAGGGCGAAGGCCGAACAGTTCGGCCTTTTGTTCGTTGAATGACATCACGAGGAAGTGGCGGTAGAGCACCACCGTTCCAGCCACAGCAAGAACGGCCGTCACGGCGACCATCGCAATGGCTCCGGTCGTGACGTTGCTGACGTCGCCGAACAGGATGGCCAGCAACTCATCGGGTTCGACTCCCTGGCCTGAGGCCAGCATCACACCGAACGCAAGCATGCCGACGAACAGCAGGCCGATCCCTGTGTCCTCAGAGAACACGGTCTGACGGTGGATGAAGTTGATCCCTGCGATCGTGATGACGGCGGCGATGGCGGCCCCCACTACCGGGCTGAAGCTGAAGAGGACGGCGAGTGCGACACCGGGGATGATCGCGTGGGCGAGCGCGTCGCCGAGGAACGTCATGCCGCGGATGACGACCCAGGTCCCGATGACCGCGAACGCGATGGCGGCGAGTACGCCTGCAATGAGTGCCCGCTGCAGTTCGGGATCCGAGAGGGGGTCGACGAGCCAATCCATATCCGGTGAGGTTACCCGCCGCCCGCCGTGACGCTAGTGCGACGGCAGAGCCATACTGCCGGGATGCGAACTTGGTTCATCGGTCTTGTGGTGTTCGTCGCGGCTGCTGCGGTCCTCGTTCTCGAGATCGTCGCAGGCCGGATCCTCGCACCGTACGTGGGTGTGAGCCTTCAGACGTTCACCGGGATCATCGGCACGGTGTTGGCAGCCATCGCGTTGGGAGCGTGGGGCGGCGGACGGCTCGCCGACAGCCACGACGCGCAGAAGTTGCTCGGGCCGGTCCTTATCGGCGGAGGTCTGCTCGCCGTCCTGTCACCTGCACTCGTCAGCGTCGTGGGCCCAGGCGTTTCGGGTGAGGACCCAGGAACGATCATCGTCCTGGCGTTCATCGGGTTCTTTGCCCCTGCCGTGGTTCTGTCGATGGTCACACCGATCGCGGGGAAACTGCTGATCGACTCGCTCGACACCGCGGGTTCCGTGGTCGGGAACATCTCTGCGATCGGAACCGCCGGCGCCCTGTTTGGGACGTTCGTGACCGGGTTCGTCCTGATCGCTTCCGTTCCGTCTCGGCCGATCACCTGGCTCGTCGGCGCTGTGCTCGTCGGTCTCGGCATCTTCGCCGCCTTCGAGAAGTCGAGGACGTTGATCGTCCCGGCGCTGCTCGCTTCCGCAGTTGTGTTCGCCGCATCCGCTGTGCTGGCTGCACCTTGTGACTACGAGACGCCCTACTCGTGTGCCGAGGTCAGAGTCGATTCGGATCGCCCCGGCGGCCGGGCACTGGTGCTCGACACGTTCGTCAATAGTTATGTCGACATCGACGACCCGACGTACCTGGCACTTCGGTATGCCCTCGTCACCGACGCCGTCGTCCAGACGTTGGCACCAACAGGCCCACTGGACCTCGCCTTCATCGGTGGTGGCGGCTACACGCTTCCGCGGATGTACCAGGAGACGAGAGGGGGGACGTCGACCGTCCTCGAACTCGACCCCACGCTCGAACAGATCTCCGTCGACGATCTCGGATTGCAACGGGGGCCCTGGCTCACCACGAAGGTGGGCGATGCCCGCATGACGGTACGAAGCCTCGCCGATGGTGCCTACGACATCGTCGTCGGCGATGCCTTCTCCGGGCGCTCTGTCCCATGGCACCTCACCACCGTCGAGTTCCTCACCGATGTGCGCGACAAGCTGACGGATGACGGGTTCTACGTGATGAACACGATCGATCATCCACCGACGCGGTTCGCCCGGGCCGAGGCAGCGACCATCGCAGAGGTGTTCCCCTATGTTGCGGTCGTAGCACCCGAGGCGTATCTCCATCTCGAGCGTGGCGGCAACTTCGTCCTCGTCGGGTCGATGCGACCCATCGACGCAGAGGCCATCGAGGCGCTCGTCCCCAAAGGCGAGATCGCCCTGACGGGTGATGCCGCCAGGGCATGGTTCGCAGGTGTCAGACCCCTGACCGACGAGTTCGCACCCGTCGA
>CAYUJA010000023.1:0-2511 GCA_964444875.1 uncultured Acidimicrobiaceae bacterium
CACCGAACACGAGAATGAGGATGTAGAGGATCTTGACGATCACTGGTGTGACGAACTTCGTGAACGTGAAGTCGAATATTCCGGAAATGCCTTCGTTTTCGGCCATAGTTCCCTCCTGTGGGAGTCGAGTGACCTGTCCATCGTAGGAGCAACACCGTCCGAAAGCATTTCATTGACCAGATCTGCCCACAGCCTCCAGCCCACAGCCCTCAGCCAGAAATCAGCCGACAGCTGTGAGCCAGAGAAAGCGGAAGAAGAGGACCGCTTCGTTTGCGGACTTAGCATTCCGGATTTCCGAATGCTGTCGGCTGTTAGAAGGCTGTTGTCCGACTCGCCAGCATGTCATCGAGGGCGGCCTGGATCGAGCGGCGTACGTCCTCGACCCGTTCGAGCTGCTCGAGTCCGTCGATCGGCTCCCCTTCCCCCGACGCTTCGACCGGTGGGAGGAACCGAATCTTCCAACGAATCGGGAGCGGGATCGGGTTCAGCGCGATGGCGATCTCCTCGACTCGCTGTTCGGGGAAGAAGAGCCTGACGAGTTGCGCCAGGCGTTTGGACACCATCACCGAAGGGTGGACCTCTTCTGATCCGATGATCGCTACGGGCACGATCGGCACACCTGCATCTTGCGCGAGATCCGCAAAACCGCCCCTTCCGAGTCGCCCCACCCGGTACGCCTCCCACACCGGCTTCATGAAACCACGCTCCCCCTCGGGGAACACCCCGAGCAGATGACCCCGTCTCAGGAGTTCTCTTGCGTCATCGCGTGTGGCGTACGCGGCACCGACCTTGCGATAGAGATGGCTGATGAACGGAAGCATGTTGAAGATCTCGGTTCCGATCACTCTCACCCGCCGTGGCGTTTCTGCCTCGTTCATCACCGCGAGAGCCAGCATCGCACCGTCGTAGGGGATCGCGCCACCGCCGTGGTTTGCGACGAGGACGGCGCCGCCTTCGGCAGGGACGTTCTCGATCCCCTCGACCTCGACGCGGAAATAGTCGTAGTACAGACCGTTGAGAACGTTCCACGTCATCTCCGCGATCACCGGGTCCAACCCGAATGTATCTGGATCGTACGTCGCCAGGCTCAGGTGGCGCCACAGCGTCGGCCACGCCGAGAAACTGAGGGACCCGGTGAGCGGAATCGGTTTGTCCGTGATCGACCCATCACCGTGGAGTCCGCATGTCGTCGTGTTCGCTATCACTGGCAGACCACATGGATGGCCTTCGATACTCGTCCATGAGCAGTGAGTCGATTGGTCGACGAACTGGCTCAGCCTGTCATCGAGGGCAGCGCGCCTGGCTCGGGCCTCTGCCCGGTCTTCTGGCGAAATTCCTGGCAACGGCAACGAACCGAAGGCTTCGCTGTCGAATCCCGCGTCGACCTCCTCGACGTCGGGCGCCTCGTCGTTGAGCGGTGTCTCCGTCTCGAGTTCGAGAGCATCGATGAGTTCCGATTTCGACATCCTCGATCGTCCCACGATCTCATGTGTTCGGGCGAGGTCGAGTAACTCACGCTTGGTGAGTGTCGACAAGTCAGGCAGCGTCATGGTTCGTATCGATCCGCTCGTAGCCGCACAGGACCGTCTGGCGACACGTGTGTGTGGGCGCGAACCCGAACTCTTGATGCATGCGAGTCGTGTCGGTCACCCTGCCGTGTTTCATGAGGCCCTTGAGGTGATCCGGTGCCGGCACATTGAATCTCGTCATAGCGCGTAGTGCTGTGTCGTACATTCTGCCTGGCAGCGGTTGGGGGATACGATGTCCGAGTCGCAACATCCTCGAGAGGTATATCAGTCCATCGGCTGCGATGTTGAAGGTGCCGTCTACCGGATGGTCGAGCGCATGTTCTAGGGCATCGACTGCGTCGCGGTCATGGATGAACTGGAGCCGTGGGTCGAAGCCCATCAGCGTTGGCACCACAGGGAGCGTGAGGTATCGGCTGATAGAGTTGCCAACCTTCGGGCCGAAGATCGGAGCGAAGCGCAGGGTGGTGAACACGGTGTTGGGATGCCGCATCCTGGCCTCTCCGATGAAGCGCTCCATTTCGGCAAGATCGCGTTGGTGGCGGCTTGGTTTGCCCTGTGGTCGTGTTGTCTCGGACAGGTAGGACGGGTTCCTCGGGCTGGCACCATAGATCGCTGTGTCGGACTTGACGATCACTGTCTGCACAGATGTGAGCCGTTCGATAGCTCCGAAAAGGCCGAGAGATCCAAGGATCTGATCTTCTGATGACGCCCTGCGCCCTTCCTCCGACGTCCGGTGTACCGACTGGAGGTGTATCACGATCGTTGGATCCACCTCGAGCACATACCGCGCGAGGTCGAGTCCATTGAGAGAGAGCTTTCGGAAGTCGGCGTCTAGGCGCACTCCGGGCGTGCGGTCATCGACGGCGAACACGGTCATGTCATCACGGCGCGCGAGCCGTTGGATGAGGTTGCCCCCGGTCCACGTTGCAGCACCTGTGATGAGCACTCTTTCCATTCCCACCAGAGTAGGAGTGTTCGCACC
>CAYUJA010000023.1:2611-3853 GCA_964444875.1 uncultured Acidimicrobiaceae bacterium
CTGCTCTGTCATCTGGCATCTGCACACTCCTAGCCTGCCGATCGACCCGATGAGTGGCACGATGACAGACAACACCCCGACATACGACGATTCTGGATCGCTCCCGCGCTCGGTGGGCATCATCGGCACCGGACTCATCGGTGGGTCGATCGGACTCGGGCTTCGCAAGGCCGGCTGGCATGTCAGCGCTTTCGACCCCGATCCCGACGTCAGACAGATCGCGACGGACAGGTCTGTTGCTGACACCTTCACGACCTCACTCGACGAACTCGTTGACGCGCCTGTCGACCTCCTCGTTGTCGCAGCGCCGCCGAAGGCAACGATCGAGATCATCTCTGGTCTCGAAACGGCCACACCGACCATGGACGTTGCGGGGGTCAAGCTGCCCGTGGTTTCCGCCGCCCCCTCCGGGCTCAGGTTCGTTGCGACCCATCCAATGGCCGGCAGAGAGATCTCAGGCCCGCGTGGTGCCTCAGCGGCGCTGTTCCGTGGAGCCGCATGGGTCGTCATCGACGACGATGTGGATGCGGACGTGGATGTAGATGCGGTACAGATCGTTACGGCTCTGATCGACGATCTCGGGGCGCGGATCGTCCCGATGACTGCGGCACTCCATGACCAGGCCGTGGCCGCCGTGAGCCACCTCCCCCACGTAGTCGCAGGTGCCTTGCTGTCTGGAGCATCTGCCACTCCAGCTGCACTGGAACTATCCGCAGGGAGCTTTCGCGATCTCACGAGGGTTGGCGCTTCCATGCCGATCCCCTGGGTGGAGCTACTCAAGACCAATCGAGGGCCGATGCTCGATGCGATCGGCATGCTGCGAGACCGGTTGTCTGTGATCGAATCAGCGATCGTCTCTGATGACGACGCGCTGTTGCGCATGCTCAGCGACGCCCGCGATACGAGGAGATCCCTCGGCGCTCAGACGGCCCAGGTGCGCATTGCGCTGGCAGACGAGCCAGGTGAACTGGCAAAGGTCGGCCATGCCTTTGAGAACTCGAGTGCTGATATCCGTGACATCCAGATGCGCCACGCTCCCTACGGCGGGGGTGGTGTTCTGTCGGTCTCCGTTCGCCCCGGCGAAGAGAGCGCCCTCAGGGATGCCCTTGTCGAAGCCGGCCTCCTCCTGGTGGATTAGGAGCTTCGCTGATCGCTCGCGGGCTCGCTTCCAGATTCCGGATCGCTCGGCTGGCGCCTCGCTTCCAGACAGGAGCTGTGACAGGTTCCGTAAGCGCAGCGGTC
>CAYUJA010000023.1:3953-11789 GCA_964444875.1 uncultured Acidimicrobiaceae bacterium
TCCGTAAGCGCAGCGGTCTGTAAGCGCAGCGGTCTGATTTCGGATTTCGGTCTCCGGCCCTCAGCTGGCATCTGGCATCTTCTGTCCGTCTACTCTGGCGGATGGAGGAACCATGATCCCGCAGAGACCGCGCTTCACCATCGGCATCGAAGAGGAGTACTTCGTCGTCGACCGCGCAACACGCGACCTTGTGGCAGAACTGCCACCGGCCCTCCTCAAGGAACTCGAACACCCGCCCGTTGGGGAGGTGAGCCCTGAATACATCCGATCACAGGTCGAGATCGGAACACCGGTGAGCAACGACACACAGGAACTCAGCGAGTACCTGCGGGTGATGCGAAGGTTCGTCTCGGACACCGTTTCACAGTACGACATGGCCATCATCGCGTCCTCGACCCACCCGATGGCCGAATGGGCAGCGCAACGACGCACGGAACGGCACAGATATCGCAGGCTGGAACAGGCGCTTCAAGGGGTTGTTCGCAGGCTTCTGATATCCGGGATGCACGTTCACGTCGAGATCGGCGATGAGGACCTGCGCATCGACCTGATGAACCAGGTGACGTACTTCCTCCCACACATCCTCGCCCTTTCGGGGTCGTCACCCTTCTGGCAAGGAGACGACACAGGACTCAAGAGTTATCGGCCTGCGGTGTTTCGGAGCCTTCCACGCACCGGGCTGCCTGATGAGTTCCGGGACTGGTCCGAGTACCAACGCTTCGTCGACGCCCTCGTCGGTGCCGGCGTGATCGAGGATGCGACGAAGCTCTGGTGGGATATCCGGCCTTCGAACCGATACCCAACGCTCGAGATGCGTTCATCTGACCTGTGTACGAGGTACGAGGATGCGATCGCTATCGCAGCGCTGTACCAGGCGCTGCTCGCGATGTTGTTCACCCACAGATTGAAGAACCAGCGGTGGCGGGTGTACTCGCGCATGCTGATCGCAGAGAACAACTGGAGGGCGCAACGCTACGGCGTGTCCGAGTCGTTGATCGACTTCGGACGAGGCCAGCTCGTGCCGATGGGGGAACTGATAGAGGAACTCATCGAGATGACCAGCGAGGGCGCCCGAGAACTCGGCTCGACGGATCATGTCGCACGGGTCAGAGACATCGTCGCCAACGGCACGAGTGCCGATCGCCAGCTCGGTGTGTTCAACGATGCTGTAGCCCGGGGAGCGGAGCGTCACGATGCCCTGGTGGCCGTTGTCGATCATCTGATCGACGAGACAGTGGAGGGTCTGTGACGCGGCAGTTGAGGATCGCCGGAGCGCAACTCGACCTCACCGTTGGTGACCTCTCAGGAAACGAGGCCAAGATCCTCGATGCCATGGAGTGGGCGGAGGGCCTATCGGTGGACGTCGTCCTGTTCCCGGAACTCGCGGTGTGCGGGTACCCGCCCGAGGATCTCGTGCTCAAAGAGGGGTTCATCGAGGCGAACCTGGCGGTGGTCGACAGGCTCGCCAAAGCATCGGGCGACTCAGTGGTCATCGTCGGCTTCGTCGACAGGGTGGCGCACTCACAGCCACAAGACGATTCAGTCGCACGGTCGCTGTCGAACGCCGCTGCGATCCTCGCACGTGGTGAGATCGTCGATGTGTATCACAAGAGACTTCTTCCGAACTACGGCGTGTTCGACGAGGCGCGCTATTTCGCGGACGGAACCGGCCAGATCGTGCTCCACTCGATCGGCGGGATCGGCTGCGGTGTGTCGATATGTGAGGACATCTGGACGGACGACGGACCTCCCACGGTGCAGGCGGCAGGGGGAGCGAGCGTCCTGCTCAACATCAACGGCTCACCCTTTCACATAGGCAAGACGGGTGAGCGGTTCGCCATGCTCAGTGAACGCGCCCGATCGTGTGGCGCCCATGTTGTGTACGTCAACTCTGTCGGGGCACAAGACGAACTCGTTTTCGACGGTGCATCCATGGTCATAGCGCCCGATGGGAGCCTGTTGCACCGTTCCGGGCAGTTCATCGAAGACAGGTTCGTCATCGATCTCGATGTCACGAACACCGCGACGCCGACCTTGGGAGTGATCGACCTGTCTGGTGCCGGGCGACCGCGTGTGGACATCCCTCCGCCTTCGATAGCAGCCGAACTCGACCCACCACAAGAGGTGTACGAAGCGTTGTGCGCAGGACTTGCGGGTTACCTCTCGAAGAACGGGTTCACCGAGGTGGTGATCAGCCTGTCTGGGGGAATCGATTCAGCCCTCACCGCGGCGATCGCCGTCGATGCGCTCGGCTCGGACGCCGTGCGGGGAGTCACGATGCCGACCCGCTACTCGTCGGAAGGTTCGGTCAACGACTCGATCGACCTCGCGAATCGGCTTGGTATCCAGATCGACACCGTCCCGATAGAGGATGTCTTCACGGAGTTCCTCACCGCGTTGGAGCCGTTGTTCGGCGACGCCCCTCCCAACGTTGCCGAGGAGAACCTCCAGGCCCGCATCCGCGGCACGATCGTGATGGCTCTCTCGAACAAGTTCGGGGGCATGGTCGTCGCAGCCGGGAACAAGTCAGAGATGGCCGTCGGGTACGCGACGCTCTACGGGGATATGGCCGGCGGTTTCTCCGTGCTCAAAGATGTATACAAGACGATGGTGTACGACCTGGCACGCTGGCGCAACACGGTTGCCGAAGTGATCCCGCCGGCGACGATCGACAAGGAACCGTCGGCCGAACTGCGTGAGGACCAGAAGGATTCCGACTCCCTGCCGCCGTACGACATCCTCGACGACATTCTCGTCAAGTACGTCGAGCAGGACATGACCGCTTCCGAGATCATCGATTCTGGACGCGACCCCGACGTGGTACGCAGGGTCACCACGCTCGTCGACCGCAACGAGTACAAACGTCGCCAGGCTGCCCCCGGTGTCAAGATCTCTTCCAAGGCGTTCGGCAGAGACCGAAGGCTCCCCATCACGAATCGGTTCCGACCGTGAAGAACAGGACCATAGGACCGGTGCTGATCAACGGGTCTGCTACCGCACCCGATGATGCCTCGGTCAGCATCTTCGACATCGGGTTCCAGCGGGGTTACGGATGCTTCGAAGCGATGCGTTCCTACGGCGGAAGTGTGTTCCGACTCGGCCAGCACCTCGACAGACTCGAACACAGCGCAGGCAACCTCCGTATCGCGCTGCCCGAACGCCGGGTACTCGAGTCGTGGTGTACACGCGTTGGCCGGGCCGGCGACGGTGTGTTGCGTGTCTACGTGACCGGTGGCCTCGATACCGAGCATCTCGGCAGGGACAACGTTGTCGTGGTGTATCTCGAGCCTGTGCCGGACATCCCAGAGACGGTGAAACTCGATCTCATCGAAGCTCCATGGCATGCGGACGGAAGGACATCTGAGCTGACGGGCGCAAAGACGCTGTCGTATGGCCCGAACCTGGCTGCGACGCTCGGCGCCAAGTCGCGAGGGTTCGATGATGCTGCCTTGATCGGGCAGAACGGTGGTGTGCTCGAAGGGCCGACCTTCAGCCTCGGGTGGGTTTTCGACGGTGTCATGTACACGCCGAGTCTCGACACGCACATCCTCGTTTCGATCACCCGTCAAGCAACCATCGAGACAGCGGATCGGCTCGGGATCCCGAACGAGACGGGGCAGTATCCCTCCGAGCGCCTGCTCGCCGCAGACGAGGTGTTCGTGATGTCGACTGTCAGAGAGGTTCTGCCCGTGACCGTGGTCGGGCAGGTGTCCTATCCCCAGGGTCCCGTGACCCTTCGATTGCGAAGAGGGTTCAAGGACCTTGTCGCGCGCGAGTGCCGATGAGCGATCGTGTGCGAGCGGTCGAGGGTCTCTACGAGGCTGTTGTCACGGATCCTGGCCAATGGAACGACCAGATGTTCGTCGATTGGGTCGAGGCCGTGGCCTCCGATGGGCCACCGTCGAGAGCGGAAGCCAAGTACGTGCGCGCAGCGATGCGGATGGCCCAGAAGCTGCGGGACTTCTGGCTGGCGAGTGTGCCCCGCCCCGACGTCGAATGGGAATCGAAGGTAGACATCGCACTCGGGCCGCGAGCCTGGCGCCCCGTGCTCGATCTCGCCCAGATCCAGCTAGACGAACTCCGAACCGAGGAATCGTTCGCTGAGGTAACCAGGCTGTTCCGGCTCGTCAACCATGAAGAGTTCCTCGATGGCATCGATTTCTACGAGTGGGACCAGACACAAACGTGAATGTTCGGTAACATCGAGGTGTGAAACTGATACAACGGACCGGCATTCTCGTGGCAGTGGCACTTGTTGCCGCGGCGTGTACCTCGAGCTCGACGCCGGAATCGTCGACGTCATCTTCGTTCACACCGCTCACGACGTCCGCCACGGTTGTTTCGCCGCCGACGACTCTCAGCGGGCCGACCACCACGACTCTGCCGCTCTCTTCCCTGACACCACCCGAGTACGCCATTGTCGACCGTGCCGAAACCGACGCTCCCGGCGACACCGTTGTCGTGCTGCTCGACGACACCACGTACACGTCCCTCACAGACATCGACCTCTATGACGTCATCGCTGAGGTCGTTGACCAGTTCCCACCTATTTCGGAGTTGCACATCGTTGACGATGCTGGAGCGGTGAACACGGTCGCCAACCCTGATGCCACCGATGAAGAGGTCGCGATGATCGAGGACAACTATCTCGCCCATCTCGAGGACGGGTTCAAGATCACGTATCTCGGCCCCTTCGCCTCGAGCGGTACCGCCGTCCTCGGCTCGTAAGAGTCAGCCGACAGTTCGGTGGTAGTACGGGAGATTGGGTGGTCCGAAGTGGTACCTGGTTCATGCCTGCTCGATGGCAGCAGTCCCCCTTTCAAGGGGGACGGGCGAGCTTGCGAGCCAGGGGGATAACGCGGAGCCGCGAGAGCTTGGGCCGTATGGTTGATCCCCCTACATCGTCGCAGGGCTCCTCTGTTATCCCCCTTGAAAGGGGGATGGCTAGAAGAGGGCGACGCCTGGGTAAGTCCGTGAATCGAGGTTGAAAGGGGGATGCTGTCCTACAGCAGCATCTTTGCGACGAGCAAGAAACTGCCGAAGCCGACCGCATCGGTGATCATCGTCAGGAAGATGTTCGAGGCCATCGCGGGATCCTGGTTCATGCGGCGCAGTATCAGCGGAATGCTGACACCTGCGAGTGCGGCCGTGACCGCACCGACCATCATCGAGATCCAGATGATGACGGCCATCTGCATAGGGGTCGGATTCGCTCCGGAGGCGCCGGTAGATCCGAAGATCGCGATGGCTATCGCGACGAGGATCGCTCCCGCCGTGGAGATGATGACTCCACGCAGGATGCCGACCATGAGCTCACGCCTCACCGCCCGCGCCTCTTTGCTCGGGGGAAGTTCATCGACCGCTAGCGACCGGATCGTGACCGCGATCGCCTGAGCGCCGGCGTTGCCTGAGAGGCCTGCAACGAGGGGCATGAACGCTGCGAGCAACGCGTAACGAGCCAGCGTGTCCTCGAACTGGGCAACGACGAACACGGTGATGAATCCGGCGGCGAGATTGAACAGGTTCCATGGGAGCCTTCGGCGCACAGATTCACTCACAGGCGTGAAGACGGACTCCTGCTCACCCGCACCGAACATGATCGCGAGATCCTCACCCGCTTCGGCCTGGATGGCCTCCATGACCTCGGAGACCTTGACCATGCCGACGAGTCTGGCGTCCCGGTCGATGACCGGCAATGCGATGAGGGTGTACTTCTGGATCAGGTCTGCCACTTCTTCACGGTCGGTATCCGTTCTCACCCTCGCGACGTTGGTCTCCATGATGTCCTGGAGTCCGGTGGCGGGACGTGCGAACACGAGTTCGCGGAATGGCACGACTCCGATCAATCGCTGGTCGTCATCGACGACGTAGACGTACCTCAGGTTCGCTCCGAGTTCGTCGTGGAGCCTGCGCAGCGCTTCGATGGCTTCTCCAGACGTCATCCCGACGGGCAGCGCCGCGAAATCGGTGGTCATCATCCCACCGGCGGTATCGGGCGGGTAGATGAGGAGCGATTCGACCTCGAGGGCGGTTTCGGGGTCGAGCGCACCCAGCACCGCCTGTCGGTCACCTTCGTCGAGTGCACCGATCAGGTCTGCCGCCTGGTCGGCATCCATCTCTGAGATCAGCACCGCAGCCTCTGAAGGCTCGAGTTCCTCGATCACATCCGCAGCGGCTTGAGGATGCATCTGGTCGAGCACGTCTCCCGCGTCGACGACCTCGAGGTCCTGAAGCAGGTCCGCCGCACCCTCTTCGTCGAGGGCCTCGAGGATATCCGCTGCCTCGTGCGGGTGGTCGCCGGCTATCTGCTCCCACGCCTCCTGGTGCGAGTCCAGGTACTCCTCTGCCTCATCGGGCTTGCTGCGCGCGAGTTCTCTGAGTGCAGCAGGCAACTGGCTCGGGCGTGGCAGTCGGAACTTCATAGCGGCACCAGCCTATCGCCATTACCCGTCTTGGACGCGTTACAGGCCCCGAGGGGGGTCGGGGCCTGTAACTGAGGTACTGCTGGGCCCCCCAGGGGGGACGAGGGAACCAAGCAGGGGCCGCAATGCGGCCCGTTAGTCACAGTATACCGTATTCGCCGGATTGTCCTGCCAGATGGTAAGGAATTATTCAGGAGGTGGTGATCATCCCGGAAGGTCCGTGCTCGAAGACCCGTTCGACGATCTTCCCGATGGTCCAGGCATGTGTGTTCGTGTCTTCCAACGCCTGGTGGAGAGCCGCTTCGAGGGGAGCATCGACGGCGAGCAACAGGCCTCCACTGGTCTGTGCATCGGCGAGGATCAGCCGGGATCGATCTCCGTGAGGCCCGAAGGCGACCATCGGTTCGACCGCCTCGAGGTTGCGCCGTGTACCTCCCGGAATCGAACCGCTGTCGGCGAGGTCGCGAACACCGTCGAGGAGGGGAACAGCCTCGACATCGACATACGCGCTGACACCTGACGCGCGGACTATCTCGAGGAGATGCCCGAGCAATCCGAACCCGGTCACGTCGGTCCCGGCGTGGACACCGACGCGCCTGGCGGCATCTGATGCGCCGCGGTTGAGGGCTGCCATCGAGGAGATCGCTGCTTGCTGGAGGTCCTGTGAGATGTTTCCATTCTTGATGGCGGTCGCCAGGATGCCCGTCCCGATGGGTTTGGTGAGGACCAGGACCTGGCCAGGTTTCGCACCAGCGTTCGTCACGAGGTCGTTTGGTGAGATGACGCCGGTGATCGCAAAGCCGTACTTGGGTTCTGCGTCGTCGATGGAGTGGCCACCAACGATCGTGCACCCGGCGTCTGCCATGACGTGCGCACCCCCCTCGATGACCCGTCCGAGCACGTCGAACGGGATGGTGTCACGTGGCCATCCGACCATCTGGAGAGCGGTGAGGGGCTCGGCGCCCATCGCGTAGATATCCGACAAGGCGTTCGCTGCGGTGATGCGCCCCCAGTCGTAGGGGTCATCGACGATCGGTGTGAAGAAGTCGACGGTCTGGACGATGGCGCGGTCCTTGTCGATCATGAAAACCCCGGCGTCATCCGCCCCGGCGAAACCTACGACGAGGTCCGGGTGAGTGGTCGATGGGTGGTTGTGCAAGGGACGCAGTACCTGCGTCAGCTCGTCAGGCCCGAGCTTGCACGCTCAGCCAGCTCCGTGGGAGTATTTCGTCAGGCGGATGTTGTCCATGAGGGGGAACAGTAGACAGTTATCAGTTCACAGTTGACAGTTCGCCGTAGTCCGTTCCAGGGATTCGCTCTGTTTGAATGTTCATGGATTCCATCTACTGTGAACTGAAGACTGTGAACTGAAGACTGTGAACTGAAGACTGTGAACTGAAGACTGTGAACTGAA
>CAYUJA010000023.1:11889-13570 GCA_964444875.1 uncultured Acidimicrobiaceae bacterium
GACAGAAACGGAGCATCTGTGAAGATTGGCATCATCGGCGGTGGGACCATGGGAATCGGGATCGCCCACCGCTTTGCGGTCAACGGGGCGCACACGACGATCGTCGACGTGGACATCGAGACCGCCCGTGAGGCGGTGCGGCGCACCGCTGAGACGATACGAGCGGGTGAAGCGCGCGGGAAGATCCAACCGGCGATCGCGGACCGGGCGATAGGCGATCTGGCCGCCGTCGGAACTGTGGAGGAACTCGACACCGGTCTTGATCTGATCATCGAGGCCGTCATCGAGGATCCGGTTCTCAAGTCATCGATCCTTGCCAAAGCCGAGTCCCGTGCACCTGTGGTGCTCGCCTCGAACACGTCGAGTATCTCCATCGACTCTCTCGGGTCAGGACTCGACCACCCTGATCGGTTCGCCGGAATGCACTTTTTCAATCCGGTCTGGGCGATGTCGCTCGTTGAGGTGATCCGGGGCGGCGAGACCAGCGAGGAGACACTCGGGCGTATCGGCGAGATCGTTGCGTTCCTGGGGATGGAACAGGCGCTCATCAACGACGCCGCCGGGTTCGCCACCAGTCGCCTGGGGGTTCTCGTCGGAATCGAAGCGATACGGATGGTCGAAGAAGGGGTGGCATCGCCCGTGGACATCGATCGGGCGATGTCGCTCGGATACCGTCATCCCATGGGCCCGCTGATGCTCGGCGACCTCGTCGGCCTCGATGTCCGCCTGAAGATCGCAGACCACCTCTCTTCTGTGTACGGCGAACGGTTCACACCACCGAAGCTTCTGCGCGAGATGGTGGCCCGCGGCGATCTCGGGCGGAAGTCGGGGAGAGGTTTCTACGACTGGTCCACCGGCTCAGCTGTGCCGATCGAGGAAGCCTGAGATCACCCCGTAGGCATCTTCGGGGGCATCGAGAAGGGGGTTGTGGCCCGCATGCTCGATAGTCGCGCTCTGTGCACCAGGGATGCTGGTCACCATGCGTTGAGCGATCTCGCAGTACACACGATCACGGGCCCCCGACATGACCAGGGTCGGCATGGTGAGATCCCCGAGCCTGTGCCACAGCGATGGTTGGGCACCCTGCCCGTAACCCGTGATGGCATCTGCGAGGCCCGCTGCAGTGTTGTTCAGCCGCATCTCCCTGTCGCTCGCCGCATCGGTCGCGCTGAGATGGCTGGTCGACGTGATCCCGTGCGCTGTCCAATCGTCGAGGAAGTCGTCGAGCGTCATCGTCGCGAGTCTGGCAGCCATCCCGGCATCTGCGTGTGCTCTGGCAGACCGCTGCGCCGGGTCCTCGATGCCGGCGTTCGCGGACACCACGACGAGGGCAGAGATGTGTGCTGGATGGTCGAGTGCCGTCATCAGGGCGAGTCTTCCACCCTGGCTGTAACCGATCAACGGGACCGCAACTCCGACGGAGTCGATGAGGGAGGCGATCGATCCGACGGTGTCGCCTATCGCGGTCGACGCGTCGACACTGCCACCGTGTCCGGGCAGATCCGGTGCGATCACGGTCCGTCCTAGCCGTCGTGCGGCCGGCGCGAACTGGTCGCCAGTCAGTGTGAATCCATGGAGGGCTACGACCGATGGCCCGGTACCGGACCGGCGGACGGAGAGCATCTGCTAGGACTCGTCGATGGGGATCTCGGTAGTGAGCACCTTGTACGCAATGCCGGCG
>CAYUJA010000024.1:0-13431 GCA_964444875.1 uncultured Acidimicrobiaceae bacterium
AGGTCGGAGGGGGCACGGAGGACCCCCTCTGTCTCGTTCCTCGACATCTCCCCCGCTGCGTGAGGGAGAGGAAGAGTCGATTCCTTCCTGGGAATCATCGTCGTGGGCTGTCGTGGTCAGTGTCGCGTGATGACTGGGGTGGCGCCCAGGGGTTGGGAAATCGCGTGAGGTGTTGGGGAGCGTCGTCGGCCCAACGGAGATCGCCGTCGATTCCGTCGGTCAGGAATGATTCCGCCACGTTCAATAGGGTCGAACACAGACTCAGGACCTGCGAGGGCCTGCTCGATCAGCGCGATCGCTCCGTCGATGTCGTCGAGTACGTGCTGGTTGTCAAGGTGTAGAACGAAGAACCCGTGCCGATGTAACCAGGCATCGCGTGCGAGGTCCTTTTTGATGTCTTCGTGTACACCGCCATCGACTTCCACGACGAACTGTCGCTTCAGGCAAACGAAGTCAACGATGAAAGGACCGATTGGCTCCTGCCGCCTGAACCGGACACCGAGTTGGCTACGCCGTAACTGCGACCAGAGGTGCTGCTCGGCTCGTGTTGGTTCTCTGCGCATGTGGCGGGCGAATCCCAGCAACCGTTCGTTTCGGCGGGCCATGTTCGAGTTGTATCAAGTTTGCAGAGCGTGTGGAACCCCCTTGTCTTCCCTCCCTCAGCTTGCTGGGGGAGGTGGCCGAGCTTGCGAGGTCGGAGGGGGCACGGAGGACCCCCTCTGTCTCGTTCCTCGACATCTCCCCCGGACTGCGTCCGAGGGAGAGAAGAGCCGCATCGATCCTGTCGGTGGTAGCCCCACATACGTCGCCTGACTGGTAACCTCGAATGTTGTGTCTTCTCGTCCCGCCGCCCCCGAGTTCCCGATCGTTGCGTTCCTCCATCGTCGCAGCCGTACCCAGCGGCGAGTGGCAGGCGGGATCGTTGTACTCCTCGTTGCCGTCTGGTTGATTCGCTTCACGGCAGCGACCCTCCTGGACAAATGGTGGTTCGATTCTGTGACGTCGGCGCCTGTGTGGTCGACTCGTCTCGCGGCCCAGGTGGTACTGGCGGTGGTGGCAGCGGTCCTCACCGCACTCGTTCTTGGAGTCTCTGCCTATGTCGGCTTGCGGGTTGGACCGGCACCCGACAACGGCCCCAACAGACTGGTAACTCGCTATCGACAGCGCATGGGTCCCGCACACACATGGCTGATGATCGGGGTCGTCGTGCTGCTGACGCTCCAGGTCATCCCTACGGCCATGAGCCGATGGCAGCCCTTGTTGCTGGCACTCAACGGCATCGGCCTCGGTGTGAAGGCGCCGGAGATCGGATTCGATCTGGGCTTCCATCTCTTCCAGTTGCCCTTCTTGAAGATCGTCGGAGATTGGTTCCGGCAATTGCTGTTGATCGGTGGCGCGCTCGGCGCTGCCGGCCTTGTCGCCAACGGCGCACTCCGGCTGCCGGGAAGGGGTCGGCAGTCGGCGCCAGCGGCTCTGGCGTACATCGGCGGCGTGGCCGCGACCTACGCGTTCGTACAGGGCCTCTACTACCTGTTCGTGCAACGTCCCAGCCTGGCGACGAACCAAAACGGTGCATTCGACGGGCCGGGCTTCACCGAATTGCGCGTGATCGGACCGGTCCTGATCGTCCTCGCCCTCGTTGCTTTTGTCGCTGTGGCGGCCGCGATCTACGGCGCATGGACGGGTAGGTGGCGCCCGATGCTCATCGTCTTCGGGGCGTGGGCGGCTGTTTTCATTCTCGGGATGTGGGCGGCGCCGCTCGTCGTCCAGAATGTCATCGTGAAACCAGCGGAAGCGGAACGTGAACTCCCGTTCATCGCGTACAATCTCGATGCAACCAAGACGGCGTATCGGCTCGATGCCGTCGAGCAGGTGACACAGCCATACTCAGATGGGTTGACCGAAGCGCCTGCCGACGATGTCCAGACTCTCTTGGATCAGGTCCCTGTATTCACCACGGCGCAGCTCGTCAAGCCGCTCCAGGTACTCAAGGGCACGACGGCCACCAGGATCACCGACGTCGACCTCGATCGCTACCTGGTCGACGGCGTGCGAGTCCCCGTGATGATCGCAGCACGCAATCCCAGCCGGGCAGACCTCCCGGAGCGGGGCTGGGTGCAGTCAACTCTCGTGTACACGCATGGCAATGGCGTCGTGGCAGTGCCTGCCGACACCGTGGCCCCGGATGGTCGCCCCGACGTCGATGCCCTCGCAGAGGTGCTGGCGCCCGAACGATCTGAACTGTACTTCAGTGAGGGCCTTGCGAACTGGTACGCGATCGTCGGCACCAAGAGGACGGAACAACACGGAGCGAGATTCGATGCTGACACCGGTATCAGCTTGTCCGGGACCTGGGAACGGCTGGTCGCCGCTATCGGACTCGGCGACATCGAGCCCCTGACGTCGAGTGAACTCCTGCCGTCATCCCAGCTTCTGTTCCGGCGCGACATCAGGGAACGGCTCAAGATGGTGGCCCCATTCGCCACGTGGGACTCCCAGGCGTACCCGGTCGTCAGCGGTGACCGCGTGGTGTGGATCATCGACGGCTACACGAGGGCAAGGACCTATCCCTACAGCCAGTTCGCCCGCGGCACCGACCGACCGAAAAACGGTCCGCTGTCGCGTGTCTCGTACAACTATCTGAAGGGGTCGATCAAGGCGACCGTCGATGCCTACGACGGCACGGTTCGTTTGTATCAGACCGAAGTCGGCGGTGCGGACGACCCGATCCTCGAGGCGTGGAAGAAGATCTTCCCCGGCCTCATCGACCCCATTGCGGACATGCCTGCCGACCTCCAGTCGCACCTTCTGTACCCACCAGACCTGCTCACCGTCCAGACCTCCCTGCTCGGTCGCTATCACGTGACCGATCCTGAACTCCTCTTCAACGGGTCCGACCGCTGGTCGATCAGCATCGCCCCTGGCAATGGTGTCGCCAAGGAATCTCCTGGAGTCAGCAGGGCAGTGTCTCTGTTCCTGCCGTCGGCTGGTGAGATGCAGGGTCACTGGGTAGCGATCCGCCCGTACGGACCGGGGGCATCAACGAACGCGGCTGCGAACAGGGACGTCCTCGCAGCGTTCGCTGTTGCCGATCATGACGACGCCGAAAGACTGGTTCTGGTACGGATAGCACCGCGGCCCGGTCGCCAGGTGTCCAGCCCGCTCGTGGCCCAGAGTGCGATCGACACTGACCCACAACTGGCCCAGTCTTTCACGTTGCTCAACGCTAACGGGTCTGCTGTCCAGTTCGGGCCGATGACGCCTCTTCCGCTCGATGGGGCCATGGTGTGGGGCCGTTCCATCATCGTGACCGGAACAGCCAAGACCACGACCACGCCGCGCCTGTTCGGAATTGCAGCGGTATCCAACGGTTTGGTCGGTGAAGCGGACACGATGTCTCAGGCGGTGGACGAAACACTCTCCAGGTCGCCCTGACCCGTCGACCGTCAGCTCGCGAATCGCTTGTACTTCCTGATGACGACCTTCGGTTCGTCGTCGGCGCGCAGCCTGCCCTTCTCGATCCAGAGGACACGGTCACACTTCCTGCGTATCTCGCGCATCGAATGGCTGACCAGCAACAGCGTTCCGGCACCGGCGAGGAGGTTCTCTATTCGTGCTGTCGCCTTCCTTCGAAATGCTTGATCTCCGACGGCGAGTGCCTCGTCGATCAGGAGGATGCGTGGGAGGACAGAGGTCGCGATCGCAAAGTGGAGTCGTGCCCGCATGCCGGACGAGTAGGTACGCAGAGGCCGGTCGAGCGCCTCGCCCAGTTCGGTGAAAGCAGCGACCTCCTCGACCGTATCCTCGACCTCGTCGGCTGTCATCCCGAGTGCCATGCACCCGATTCTGATGTTCTTCCACCCTGTAGCCGACGGAAGCAGCATCGCACCCACACCGAGCAGTTTGGGTTCTGCAGACACGAGGATGTCTCCCGACGTTGGTGGGAGCAACCCCGCAATGGCAGCAAGGAGTGTCGACTTGCCTGACCCGTTGGAGCCGATGATACCGACCGCCTGCCCCTCGGTAACGTCGAAGCTCACCCCTTTGACCGCTCTGACGACACGCCGTCCTGTTCCCTGGTGCTTGACGATCCGTTCACGCAGCGCAGCTCGCCTATCTTCGTAGATCTCGTAGTCGACATACAGGTCGCGGACCCTGATGGATAGGGGGGTCGTCATGCTCGACCGTAGCGCCATTCTGCAGCACGGAAATATCGGAATCCGAACACGAACAGTGCGAACGAGATAGCAGCGCTGAGGAGAGTCGCGTTGACGTTGATCGGTGTACCGAGGAACACCCATCGGTACAGTTCGATGAGGCGCAGCATAGGGTTCAGCGAGATAACTGTTTTCGCCCACCCCTGGATTTCATCGCCGAGGAAGCGCTCGATCGGGAACATGACACCCGAGAGGTAGCGGAGCAGTCGAAAGATGAACGGGATGATCTGTTGGATGTCCCGGTATGCCTCGTTGAGACGGGCGGCAACGAACGCACCGCCCAGGTTGAAGGCAGTATGGAAAAGGACTATGAGCGGTAGCAACAGCAGACGTTGGGAGAGCCCGACGCCTGAAACCACGGTGAAACCTGCGAGCAGCATGAGTTCGACGCCGAACGTGATGAGGTTGCTGACGACAACCGATACGGGGAGTAGTGCCCTGGGAAACTTGATCGCCTGGATCAACCCTTTGTTCGCCGAGATCGAGGCGGCTCCGCTAACGACCGAACTGGTGGTCAGCCGGAACGTGAAGACACCAATGGTGAGCCACAGAAGGAAGTTGTCGATGCCCTTGTCGGCTTTGAGCAAGATCCCGAATATGAAGTAGTACACCGCAACGGTCAGGAGTGGGTTGACGAGGTGCCACAGATTGCCCAGGAGTGTGGTCTTGTGTTGTGTGCGGAGCTCTTCGAGTGGCACGGCGATCGCGAAGTCGCGGCGGTTCCACATCTCGACCAGATAGTCCCTGGTCGAGAGTTGCGCATTGATGGATGTCAGCGAGAGTTCTTCTTGGTCGTCGTCCATCGAGATTCCTCGATTCTGTGTGGGCCGCGAGTAGCCACGAACATTACCGGCGCATCGTTGGTACGGGCTTGCCCGCAGCTCTCTGGCGGCTGTCTGGCCCCTGGCATCTGTAACCTGTCTCCCATGTACGCTGAGAGTTACCGGAGCGCCAAGGGACGGGTTGTTGAACTGATGGCAGGCAAGGATTCTGATGTCATCGTTCCTGCATGCCCCGACTGGACGGCCAGCGACGTCGTGCGGCACCTGTGCGGACTGTCTGTCGACCTCACGAACGGTGTCTTCGACGGCTTCGCCTCGGACGAATGGACCGACCAGCAGGTGAAGGCGCGCTCGGACAGGCACCTGTCCGAGGTGCTCGCGGAATGGGAGGAGGCCATCGAACCTGCCTCCGCCCTGCTCGACGATCTCGATTCGCTCGATATCGGCGATACCGTCGAGTCGGCTGCAGGCTCTTTCCCGCGTGCCGCGCTCGCACCCATGGCGATCGGCGACATCCTCCATCACGAGTTCGACCTACGCAACGCGTACGGCGACACGTCGGGGCGGGACCTTCTAGAAGTCCATGGCGCAGCAGCCGGGCATGTCCGCTCGATCCGTGGGATCTTCGCGGCAGCTGGGCTTCCGACGATCAGGATCGAATCGATCGATGCCGGCACGGGATGGGACATCGGGTACGGAGAACCGGTTGCCACGTTGTCCGCCACCTCCTTCGAACTGATGCGGGCGATCGGCGGCAGGCGCACGAGAGACGAGATCCGGTCGATGGCGTGGGACGGCGACCCTGAGCCGTTCCTCGATGCGCTCATCCTCCCTCACCTGTCGATGCGAGAGACGTCCCTCAACGAGTGAGTCGCCAGACGGCGGAGGTCGGTGGGGTCCTAGAATGCACACCGATGCCCTCTGTCCCCCTTTCGATCGCTGTTCTCGTCTCTGGTGAGGGGAGCAACCTTCAGGCACTTATCGACAGCCCCGACCCTGGATACTCGATTTCGGTGGTGATCTCGGACCGTCCTGGTGCCGGTGCGCTCGCCAAGGCAGCCAACGCGGGCATCCCGGTGGAGATCGTCGACTGGGGCGGCTATGGCTCTCGAGAAACGTTCACAGCCGCCGTATGCGACACGGCAGAGCGGCACGGTGCTCGTGCGCTGATCCTGGCCGGGTTCATGCGGATACTCGCCCCGACGGCGATCTCTCGCTTCCCCGACGCGATCATCAACGTGCATCCGGCGTTGTTGCCTTCGTTCCCCGGTGCCCATGCTGTTGAGCAAGCGCTCGATTTCGGCGTGACGTACACAGGGGTCACGATCCACTTCGTCGACGAGCAGGTCGATCACGGTCCGATCATCGTCCAGCGCCCGGTCCGCGTCTACGTCGGTGATGACCCGGCGACGCTGCACGCGAGGATCCAGGAGGTGGAGCACGAGTTGCTCCCCGACGTGGTGGCAGCATTCGCCCGTGGCGACATCAGCGTCGAGAGCGGGCATGCTCACTGGCAGACACGCACGCCCACCGGAGGTGTGCGATGACACAGATAGCCGTCGAGAGGGCGTTGATCTCGGTGTCGGACAAACATGGGCTCTCACCGTTTGTCCGATCCCTGGTGGACCTCGGGGTCGAGATCGTTTCGTCAGGCGGCACAGCTACACATCTCGAACAAGCGGGCATCCCCGTCACCCGTGTCGAGGACGTCACCGGTGACCCCGAGATGTTCGACGGGCGCGTCAAGACCTTACATCCCCGCATCCATGGGGGGATTCTCGCCGACCTCGGCAAAGAGACCCACAAGCAGACTCTCCTCGATCTCGGAATCGAGACGTTTCAACTCGTCGTGGTGAACCTATACCCGTTCCAGGAGACCGTCAGGAGTGGAGCAGACACCAGCACGGTCATCGAGAACATCGACATCGGAGGGCCGACACTCATCCGCGCCGCGGCCAAGAACCATGCGTGGGTCGCTGTTGTGGTGTCCCCAGACAGATATGACGATGTGGCCGCGGCCATCGGCCGTGGCGGCACGACGGCCGAATCGCGCGCTGAGCTTGCACGCGAAGCGTTCTTCCTGACGGCCCGATACGACGCAGCGATCGTCAACTGGCTCGAACGCGATGGTGCACAACGGATGGTGTTGGCGCTCGAGACGGCGAGACCGTTGCGATACGGGGAGAACCCCGGCCAGTCCGCAGCCCTCTATGCGACGGGTGACGGCGAGGGCTGGTGGTCCATCGGGACGCAGATCCAGGGCAAAGAGATGTCGTTCAACAACTACGCAGACGCTGATGCAGCGTGGAGCCTCGCGTCGGATCTGCCTGCCGGGTCGGCGGTGGTGGTCAAACACATGAACGCCTGCGGCGCCGCCACCGGTGCATCGGTGCTCGAGGCGTTCGGCAAGGCATGGGCAGGGGACCCTCAGGCTGGCTTTGGCGGCGTCGTTGCGCTCGCGGGCGAACTCGACGGTGACACCGCTCGTGCGATCACCAGGAACTTCGTCGAGATCGTCATCGCATCCTCGATCACCGACGAAGCGACGGCCATCATGGCTCAGAAGAAGAACATCAGGGTGTTCACGGCGCCCTTCCCGTCCGACTTCGACCTCGATATCAGATCCATCGACGGGGGGTTCCTCGTGCAGAAGCAGGACACTGTCGTCTCGGATGCATCTGGCTGGGAGAACATGGCGCGCGCACCATCTGCAGACGAACTCGCCGACCTCGAGATCGCGTGGACGATCGCTGCGCACGCCAAGTCCAACGCGATCGTGCTCGTGAGAGACGGTGCAGCGGTTGGTGTCGGCACCGGCGACCAGTCGAGGGTCGGTGCCGCGGAGCGTGCGCTGGCCAAAGCGGGGGAGAGAGCACGGGGGTCCGTCTGCGCTTCCGATGCGTTCTTCCCGTTCAGAGACGGGCCGGATGGCCTCGCTACCGCAGGGGTCACCGCGATCGTCGAACCCGGAGGCTCGATGAGAGATCAGGAAGTAATCGATTCAGCACGTGAACACGACGTAGCGTTGCTGTTCACCAGAGAAAGGCATTTCAGACATTGAGCGCACAGATACTCTCAGGAACCGCGGTGGCGAAAACCGTCAAGGCACAGGTCGCACACGACATCGAAGCCCTCGAGGCTGATGGAATCCAGGTCGGCCTCGCCACGGTGCTCGTCGGCGATGACCCAGCTTCACACATCTATGTCGGCTACAAACACAAGGATGCCGAAGCCGTCGGTATGCACTCGTTCGATGTCCAACTGCCGGGCGATGCCTCGCAGGCTGATGTCTTTGCCGCTGTGGACGAACTCAACGCACGTGATGACGTCACAGGGATGATCGTTCAACTTCCCCTGCCCGATGGCCTCGACGGCGAAGCTGCCGTCGAGCGCGTTCTGCCGACAAAGGATGCCGACGGACTCCATCCGTTCAACCTCGGGCGTCTCATCCTTGGCCTGCCGGGTCCGCTGCCGGCCACTCCATCGGGGGTGATGACCATCCTCGCCCACTACGGGATCGAAACCGCAGGTAAGACGGCTGTTGTTGTCGGCCGCAGTTTCCTGGTTGGCAAGCCCATGGGCCTGCTGCTGGGGGCCAAGGGTGTCGATGCCACGGTGATCCAGGCGCACTCTCGCACACCGGACCTTGCTGCTGTGTGCGCCACAGCCGATATCCTCATAACAGCGATCGGTCGGCCTGGCATGGTCGACGCCTCGTTCATCAAACCCGGCGCCGTCGTCATCGATGTTGGGACGACACGCACCGACGATGGATTGCGCGGCGACGTGCTGTTCGACGAGGTGGCTGAGGTAGCAGGTGCAATAACGCCGGTACCCGGCGGTGTTGGACCGATGACCCGGGCGTCGCTGCTCACCAACACAATCGGGCTTGCTCGAGCGAAGCGATAGACAGACAGATTTCAGATACCGAACGAACGGAGAAACCGATGGCTGAAGCGATAACCAAGACAGACACAACGATCGTGGTACCGAACAACCCGATCATCCCGTTCATCGAGGGTGACGGCATCGGCCCCGACATCTGGGCTGCAGCCCAGAACGTCTTCGATAGCGCGGTTGCCAAGGCCTACGGCGGGGACCGTAAGATCGAATGGGTCGAGGTCCTCGCAGGCGAAAAGGCGTTCAACGAGACCGGCGAATGGCTGCCGGAAGCGACGACGGAAGCGTTCGAGAAGTATCTCGTCGGTATCAAGGGGCCCCTGACCACGCCGGTCGGAGGCGGTATCCGCAGCCTCAATGTTGCACTCCGCCAGATCCTCGACCTCTATGTATGTCTGCGCCCTGTGCGCTGGTACGAGGGCGTTCCGTCTCCTGTGAAGCGCCCAGACCTCGTCGACATGGTGATCTTCCGCGAGAACACCGAGGATGTCTATGCGGGCAAGGAACTCGAAGCCGGTAGTGAGGGTGCACAGAAGCTTCTCGCGTTCCTCGACGAGGAGTTCGGCTGGGACATCCGCTCGGACTCCGGCCTCGGCATCAAACCGATCTCCGAGACCGGCACGAAGCGTCTCGTGAGGGCTGCGATTCGCTATGCGCTCGCCAACGACCGTGGTTCGCTCACGCTCGTCCACAAGGGCAACATCATGAAGTTCACCGAGGGTGCCTTCAGAGAGTGGGGATACGAGGTCGTAGCCGACGAGTTCTCCGACGTTGCAGTGAGCTGGGAAGACTGCAACGGCGACCCAGGGGACAAGCTACTGGTCAAGGACGTGATCGCAGATGCGTTCCTGCAGCAGATCCTCACGAGGCCGGCCGAATACGACGTCATCGCAACGATGAACCTCAACGGCGACTACATGTCCGATGCCCTTGCCGCCGAGGTCGGTGGGATCGGCATCGCACCAGGTGGCAACATCAACTACCAGACCGGTGTGGCGATCTTCGAGGCGACACACGGAACGGCCCCCAAGTACACCGGTATGGACAAGGTGAACCCCGGTTCGCTCATCCTGTCCGGCGAGATGATGTTCCGGTACATGGGCTGGGACGAGGCTGCCGACCTCATCATCGAAGGCATGGAAGCTGCGATCGCAGACAAGATCGTCACCTACGACTTCGCACGCCTCATGGATGATGCGACCGAAGTGGCCACTTCAGCATTTGCACAGGCAGTAGCGGACAGAATGTAGGAGAGGTACTTGGTACCTGCCACAGCATCGCGAATGAGGCGTATCACTGATTCGGCGTGCCCGTTGGGGAGTATCCTTGGAACGGGAACTCACGCTTTCAAGGAGAGGTCATGAGCAAGGTAACCGTCGTCGGCGCCGGCAAGTATGGGTCAACCACCGTCCAGCGCATTGCTGAGTGGGATATCGTCGATGAGGTCGTGATGACCGATATCGTCGAAGGGCTTCCCCAGGGTCTGGCCCTCGACATGAATCAGTCACGCCCCGTACTTGGATATCGCACTCTTGTCACAGGCACGAACGACTATGCGGACACCGCGGATTCCGATGTCGTCGTCATCACCGCAGGGCTGCCACGTAAGCCGGGCATGAGCCGGATGGACCTTCTCGGCGTCAATGCTGGGATCGTCAAGTCGGTCGTGACAGAGATCGTGAGGTACTCCCCGAACGCGGTGATCATCGTCGTGACGAACCCGCTCGACCAGATGACCACCCTCGCCGCAGAGGTCTCAGGTTTCCCACGCAATCGCGTACTCGGCCAGGCAGGAATGCTCGATAGCGCCCGGTTCGCCCACTTCATATCAGAGGCGGCCGACCACGACGTGCTCGACATCACTGCCGTGACACTCGGTTCACACGGTGAGACCATGGTCCCGGTTCCCTCCCTGTGCACGGTCGGCGATCAACCGCTCCTCGATGTTCTCGGTGCGGACACGGTCGACGAACTCGTCGACCGCACCCGCAAGGGTGGCGCAGAGATCGTTGCGTACCTCAAGACGGGGTCGGCCTACTACGCACCATCAGCGGCGGCAGCAGCGATGGTGAAGGCGATCGTCGAAGATGCCGGGTCTCAGATGCCCGTGTGCGCATGGATGGACGGTGAGTACGGCATCGAAGGTGTGTACCTCGGAGTCCTGGCCCGCCTCGGCGCCAACGGCGTGGAAGAGGTGATGACGGTGTCTCTCACCGACGAAGAAGTCACCGGACTTCGCGAGGCAGCCGTTGCGGTCAAGGAGAAGGTTGCGACCCTCAAAGATCTGGATCTGTAGGAAGCAAAGGCGAAGGGCCCCCTCTGGCCCTCGTCCCTCGGCCCATCTCCCCCAGCAAGCTGGGGGAGAAGGCTCTCAGTTGCTGGCTGCTGCTTGTTCCCGCTCGTATTCCTCGAGAGCTTCCTTGATCTCACGGGCGCTTTGCTCGGCTGCAGCAAGCTGTCTCCTGGCACGTGCGTGAGCTGCGACGATGTCACGGCGCTTGGCCCATAGGCCGATCGAGCCGATCCATGCAACGGTGATACCGAGGCCGGCGAGCCACCAGCCGCCGGCGGTCTGGACGTCCTTGTACTGTGCGGAGATCCCTGTCGCTCCGCCGGCCTGCGTCAGGGCGATCTGAGCGGAAATCAACGTCTGGCGGATCGCCCCGGCAGAGAGCACGATGACCCCCCATGCAGCGACCGTTGCGAATATCATCATGCGGTTCGCAGCGACATCGGCGGGCTTGATCGAGATCGACAGTCCGGCGACGACCAGGAAGACGATGAGCACGAGGACCCACGACTGGATGACGAGGACGCTCCCTCCGATCGTCGTTGAGATGAGCGCGCTGAGGAGGACGAACAAGACGACGAACACGGGAAGCGCCCTCTTGAAGACAACGGACTTGTCCCTCAGCAGACCTCGCAGCGACAGGGAGATGACCGCTGCGAGCAGGATCGAAATGGTGATGCCTCGGACCGTTGTGATGCTCACCGTCGCCGCGGCACGCGGGGTTCCGATCGTGAAGAACGCCGTGACTGCGGTCGCAGCTACGACGACGTACATGGTCACCGCTGCGGAAATGGCGGGTTTCACCGAGCCTTCCCACGAAGCCATGAGTCCGCCGATGAGGAGCAGTACCCCGATGGCCACGATCACCCATCCATGGATCATCTCATAGCCGCGTAGTGACCACGGCTGGATGAGGAAGTTGTAGCCGGGTTTCATCCGCGCATACTCCCATGCCACTGATGCGACCACGATCGTCGGGCCAAGGGCAAGGGCGATTTTCGTCCAATTCTTCTTCACGACGTGTCTCCCATGGGGGTGTACTCTACCGCTGCCGCGGTCGTGAAACTGCCCCAAGAGCCGGATTGTTGCTGAAGAAACACGAGATGGGGTAGAATTACAATCGCGTTATTCACAGATGCGCATTGTCCGTTCCACGAGAGTCGTGGACATGAGGAGGTTTACCAGTATGAACAAAGGCGAATTGATCGATGCCGTGGCAAGCACCACCGGCGAATCGAAGGCGACCACAGAGAAAGCCGTCAATGCCACGCTCGACGCGATCGTTGAAGCGGTAGCCGGCGGCGACAAGGTCCAGATCACCGGTTTCGGAACGTTCGAGCCGCGCGACCGCGCAGCACGCACCGCTCGCAACCCACAGACGGGCGCTGAGATCGCAGTCCCGGCGACGACGGTTCCAGCCTTCAAAGCTGGCAAGAGCTTCAAGGACGCTGTCAAGCCGTAGCCGACCACACCTTCGTAAGCAGAAAGGGCGCCCGTCGGGCGCCCTTTCTCGTGTTCAGCCAACAGCCAACAGCCATCAGCCGTCAGCCGTCAGGCTTCTGTCAGTACTCGACGTCGAGGCCCGAGAGCACCCGTGCGTAGTCGTTGACGACGTTCTGGTGCATCATGATCTTGGCGACATTGCCACCGACCTTGATCTTCCCGGTCATGAACGCCATCTGGACGTTGAGTTCGCCCTTCGAGATCGACTGAGACGTTTCGTAGTCGCTCCCAACGGTGACGTCTGCTCCGTCGAGCGGACCGAGTTCTGTTTCCGCTTCGCCGCCTGAAACCTTGAGGTAGTAGACGATGTCGCCATCAGGCCCGCCGTTGACGTCGAATTGTGCGCTGAAATCGACATTTGCGATCGCGCCCTGGAATCCCTGGTCTGCTGCAAGTGCAGCTCTCGCTGCTTCGAAGTGGTCTTCGCTGAGGAATTTCGCCACGGATGATCCTTTCATGTGGTCGGTCGATCGCGAGTGTACCGGTTCTGTCCACCCATCAGGGGAGGGCATGGAGTGTTCGATCCGTACTCTCGGCTCAGGAGAACTTCGTCTTGGGTTTGTCCTCGAGCACGCCGTCGATGTAGATATCGAGTTTCTCGTTGTAGAAAGCGACATACCCCGCGACGAGTTGGGATTCCGCGAACGGGGCGTCGTATCCCCACACCACGTCGTGGTGGGTGGTCCCTGTCGTGTTCACCGACCAGTACCGCGCCGTCCCTTTGTAGGGGCAGTGCGTT
>CAYUJA010000025.1:0-1665 GCA_964444875.1 uncultured Acidimicrobiaceae bacterium
GCACTGCGATGCCGTTGAGCACCAGGTCGACGATCTCGGCACTGGCGAGTTTGTCAGAGGTTTCCATGAGAGCGTGGACGTTGGCGAACACGAACCCCCAGAACACGACGGCGGCCCTACCGGGTGCCGGTTTGAGTCGTTCTTCGTGGCGTTCGAACAGTTCGGTGAGTGCGGCGAGGATCGCTGCATGGGACTCTGCGACGAACCGGTGTGCACCGGGTGGTCTTGCTGCACTTGAAGGCTGCATCGAGCGCAGCACCCCCACGAGGATCCCGATCCGCTTGCCTCGCTCCATCAGGAGTCCTGCCGCCGATTCGAGTTGCTGCTCGAGCGGAGCGTCTATCGGGATCTCTCCGAGCGCTGTGGCTGTCGACTCCGGGTCGACCGTCGCCTTGACCGCCTCGATCATGACGGACGCCTTGTCGGGGAATACGCTGAAGACCGTTCCCTCCGCAATACCGGCAGCATCAGCGATCTCGCGCGTCGAGAGCGGCGATCCCTTCTCGAGGAGAAGCGGGATCACAGCCTCGACTATCTCCCGGCGCCGGTCGTCGGGAGGCAGTGGCTTTGCGCGGCGTTGGTTGGGTTTCACCCGGCCCAGTATAACTGAGTGAGAACTCACTCAGTTACGCGTCGAGCGAGGCGAAGTACTCGAAAGTCGCCTCATGGGCCGATGCGATCTGGTCGGCTGCCTCGGCGAGGTTCCCGTACTTGAGTTTCGCTGCGTCGTTCTACCGACCCTGAGGCGCTCCGGTTGGGAGCACCTGGACCGTCACACCTTCGGGGACGGAACTCAGGTCATACGATCGGGATCCTGGGTCGCTTGCGGGGGACGATACTTCCAGGATCAGGGAGGTTGACTCTTTCCTGCCAACGAGTCGGACGCTAGAACAGTTTCCCCGGCTTGGAACGGTCGTACAAAGCAGCGAGGCGTTTCGTCTGGACGGGATGGGTCGCCAGCGCGTTGAACATCCAAAGGAACATCCCCGAGTCGGTATCAGCGCGTTGAGCGATCAACGCACCGTCGACGAGGGGGTACAGGTACTTCCCACCGCTGAGGAGGACAATACCGTCGGTCCCGTGAGGCACGACGCTGTAGGCGTAGTTGTCAGCCGTGTACTCCTTCGAGCGGGACAGGACGGACCCGACGAACGGGATGAAGCCGATGAAACTCGACAGCCACGAATACCAGTACGTGGTGTGACCTGCGGCGATATGGCCGATCTCATGGGCGATGATGAAATCCAGGGAAGCCGCATCGCGTGGTCTCACGGCAACATCGAATGTTCCCACCTCGAAGATGTCGGAGTTGATCCTGATGAAGTTCGTCCGATTGTGCTTCGACGCGAACGCGTTGAGGATGCCGCCCTCCTGGGCCAGGTAGGCCTGCGGCGTCTTCTCGAGGCCGAACACGCTGGCGTAGTGCTCGATGCGGGAGTGGACCTCAGGGAACTGCTCGGTCGTGATCTCCACCGAGGTCGACCGTTCCCTGGCGTTGATCATCCCACGGCCGATGTAGACGCCAACGATGATCACTGCTGCGAGGATCGCCATACCGGGGACGTCGTAGTTCGCAAAGACATAGGCGAACAACGGGAGGGCCGTCAGAACGAGGACCGCTCCGAGAACCGCGAACCTGACCTCTCCCGGATGTCGCTTCGGTGC
>CAYUJA010000025.1:1765-13046 GCA_964444875.1 uncultured Acidimicrobiaceae bacterium
GTGAACAGCATGACGATCACGGCAGCGATGGGTATCGGACTGACGGCAACACCGATACCGAACCCAAGGATCTCTCCCAGAACGTCACCCACCAGGCCTCCTCATCTCGCCACGAGCGATCACGGTACCAGGTTGATGCAGCGTGCCTGACTCCCGGTCAACAGTCGAGTGCACCACGAGAGATGTCGATGTGCAACTTGGCATGGCCCGCGTATACCTGTGCAAGATCCAGTGAGCCGGCTTCCTGTGAGAACGTTGCCCAGCCGACGATGCGCATCGGATGGCTGGCAAGCGACGGCATCGTGTTGTTGTCCGGCCGCCACCTGTCGATGGCGCTGAGCATCTCATTCCAGCGTGCCACCGGGTCGCTCCACGAACCTCCAAGCACGTCTCGCACAACACATTCGTTGGCCACGAGCGGCATCGCGAGTCCCACCGGTGTTCCATCGAGACCCGGCAGCAGGCCGATGTCGGTGCTGCCACTGACGAGGCCATCTCCATCGCGGTCGCCGTAGCCCGGCCCGTTCGGCCCGACGACGAGGTTGAAAGCCGTCTCGGCAGCTACAAGCGCCTCTTCCACCGATGCAGCGTTCCGCCAGGTCGCGATCGCCCCATCGATGGCGTCGATCCGCTGCGAGAACGACGCTTCCGCCTCACCGTCGTTGGCCGGCGCAGCAACTTCTCCAGCATCGGGGGAGTTGACCGTTTGGTCGGCGTCGCCGGTCGTCGATGACGAACCACAGGCGGCAAGTACGACAGCAGCGAACGCCGCCAGGCCGATGAGCCAGAGTCTTTGCATGTCCCATCCTCCAGGGTGATTGGCCAGTGTGCCGAACACTAAAGGGGATAACACGTAGGGTGCTACCCGCCGACCGTAGACCGTGGACAAACGGCCGTCGCCCGGTCCGTATGTCTGCCAGCCTTCCACATCAGGTTCAACCGGTGTCCTCGGACCCGCGGTCGTCGTCCCACACGATGTCGGCGGCGTCGTCGGCAAGACCCTGGCCTGCCTCCTCGTAGAGGTTTCGTGCTACATCGACCCCCGCCTCTTCGAGTTCTGCTACCTCATCTGGATACCTCGCGATAGCCGCGACGCGCACGTCGGGAAGGAACTCGTTCGCTCGCTCGACACACACGAGATTCGACGCATGGTTGTCCATCGCGACGACGAGCAACTCCAGGTCGTCGTGATGCTTGAGATGTTCCCAGAACTCACGATCGAGAGCGTATCCGAGCGTTACGTTGCGACCCATGCCCTCATGCGCGGCGATGACGTCCTCGTTCCGCTCCACGCCGACCACGACCTCGCCGCGTCGCTCGACGAGTTCGTCGTATGCGCCGGTGCCGACCCGACCCATCCCGAACACAACCACCCTGGCACCTTCGATGTCAGTGATCTCGTCGTCCGGGACGATCGGTGGTCGTTCGAGCCTCGCGATCGTCGATGCGACCCTGCCGAACAGGCGATAGCGTGCAGTGTTCACCGCTGCTGCCACAACGAACGAACCGGCAACCACGACCGCGACCGTTGATACCCAGTCCTGTTCGAGGTACCCGCTGGCCTGGCCGGTCACCGCGACGATCAGCCCGAATTCGCTGTACGTCGAGAGTGTCAGAGACGTTTGGATCGCCGTGCGACTCCTCAGGTGGAACCGTGTGAGCAGCAGGATGAAGAGTCCACTCTTGATCGGGAGCATGACCAGCATGAGGGCAACAACCGCGAGCGCCCCAACCGGCGGGATGCCACCGAGTCCGATCGAGAGGAAGAACCCGACAAGAAACAGGTCCTTGAAGTCGAGCATCCGATCCGCCATTTCCCCCGCGCGGGGATGCCTGGAGATGACGACCCCTGCGACCAGGGCACCAAGCTCGGGTTCGAGGCCGACCATGTGAAATCCTCCTGCTCCCACGACGATGGCGAGGACGAATCCCAACAGGACGAGCACTTCACCGCGTCCGGCGTGTGAGACGAACCAGCCGAATACGGGGCTCAAAGCGACGATCACGAGAACCATCGGAATCGCCCACCACGACGGGATCTCGTTGGCAAGGAACACAAGGAACCCGACAGCGAAGATGTCCTGGACGATGAGGATGCCCACGGCGAGGCGTCCCGAGAGCGACCCCGTCTCGTTCGTCTGTTCGAGGACCTTGATCGCGAACACGGTGCTCGAGAACGAGAACACGAAACCGAGCATCAACGCTTGCCCCGTGTCGAGTTCGGCGACCATCGGGAAACCGATGGCGCCGACGGCGAGAATGGCACCCGCAACGACGAACGACGCTACGGCGACCTCCACGGTGGCGGTTCCCCACACCTCTCGTCGTGCGAGGAATCCGACCTTCAGCTTCAGGCCAATGCCGAACAGGAGGAGGTACACGCCGAGCTCTGCGATCACTTCGATCGTTTCGCTGGTCTCGAATCCGAACGCGTACAGGACGAATCCGGCCACGAGGTACCCAACGAGTGCCGGCAAGTGCACACGCGTGGCAGCGAATCCGAACACGAACGCGACCAGCAACATGACGATCTCCACTGAGCGTCACACTACCCGAACAGGAGTCCGCATGGCTGATGTGAACGCCAAGGACAGCACTGACGGCGAACAGCTTCGGATCGTGTCCGTGGCGGTGTCAGCCCTCCACGGTTGCGACGAACCGCCCGACCGTTGTCCCTGCCTCACCGAGAACGTGGAGTTCGGCTACGGCATCGAGAACCCTGGTCTCAGCGATGGGCACGCGCAACAGGCCGTAGTTGAGCATCGCGGCGAGCGACTCGAGTCCTGCATGGTCGGGTTCAACGAGCATCCAATTGCCGGTGACGCCGGCAACGGCGAGTTGAGTGGCCGCTGGCACATCTTCGGGGCCAGACAGCACGGCCATGCGGCCTCCGGGACGCAGCGTGCGCAACGATCTGACCGGGTAGTCGCCGCCTCCGACCAGGTCGAGGACGGCATCCATTTGTGATACCGTCTCGGCGAAATCGTCAGCTCCCGCATCGATCACGTGGGCGACCCCGAGACCCCGGAGCGTGTCGAGCCTGTCTGGCACCTCCGTCGCCCAGACGATCGCACGCCTCGCCTTGGCTATCTGTACGGCTACCTGCCCAACTGCTCCTGCTGCGCCATGGATCAGTATGCGTTCTCCCTCGCCGATGTTGAGCGTGTCGACGACAGCCTGGTATGCAGTGAGTCCCGAGAGCGGAACAGCCGCTGCCTCGACATCGGAGACCTTGTCGGGGATCCGTGCCAGATGTCGTGAAGGTGCCGTGATGAACTCGGCGTACGCACCCGCCGGCTGTGGGAATCGCGGCATACCGAAGACACGCTCGCCCCTGCGAAAACGAGTGACCCCCTGACCCGTTTCCTCTACGACTCCCGCAACGTCCCACCCCAGCACCATCGGTGTCGAAGGGTCGAAGAACCGATACATGCCGTCGCCCATCCGGGTCTTCCAGTCGATCGAGTTCACTCCGATAGCTGAGACGCGTACCAGCACCTCGGTCGGCCCGGGTTCTGGCCGGTCGACCGACCCGACCACGAGGTTCTCTGGCCCACCCCTGGTGAACGTGACCGCTTTCATCATCGCCATCAGTGTCTCCATCCGACCGGGTACCTGAACTGCACGAGGACCATCCCCACCCGTCGAAATCTAGTGAGCGAACTCACGCACCGGTATCTGAGGATGAAGACATCGATCGGTGGCACACGTATCGAGAGGCATCCACACCACGGCGCGAATACGCATTCAACGCGGGAGAGCCGCTCGACCCAACCCACTCGGGATCGTGCCAAGCGGCTCTCGCCTCGCGCCTATGGCAGTTCGTTGACCCTGTCGGTGCTCGGGGGAGCGACCGGGCTGAACGCTGCCAGATAGTTGGACAGTGCTTCGAGGTCGTTGCCGCCGTCGATCCTCGATCCAGGATCGATGGTGGCGAACGTCGTGAAGTTGTCTCCGCCGTCGGCCAGGAAGCTGTTCGCTGTGACCATGTACGAAGCAGCCGTGTCGAGCGGTACGCCGTTCACCTGCACGTTCGAGATCGAGACGCTGGTGCAGTCCCCGGCTGTGATCGTCTTCGACAGGTCAT
This sequence comes from uncultured Acidimicrobiaceae bacterium, assembly GCA_964444875.1. Lineage (GTDB taxonomy): Bacteria > Actinomycetota > Acidimicrobiia > Spongiisociales > UBA5794 > JAMBLL01. The sequence continues at coordinate 5,853 of CAYUJA010000025.1, forward strand.
AGGTGAAACCATCAGACACGCCGAGATGCAGGAACGGCCGACTGGAGCCTGCAGGCTGGCACTGCTCCTCGAGCACGGACACGATCTGAGCGCCGGTCATCGCAAAGGTGAGAACCGTGTTGCCGAACGGCTGGAACGTGAACGCCTCACCGTAGGTGACAACACCGTCACCCTCACCTGTCGAGTCGAGATACGTCAGATCCGAGCGCACACCACCCGGATTCATGAACGCGACTTGTGCGCCGCTCGATGATGTCGACCATGCCTGGGCATCGGCAACGAGGTTGCCTGCCGCAGACTCAACGCCGCGGTCGGACCCCGTCGGGTCACCACCACGGTTGATGTCGGCCGAGATCGTTCCGACCGGGATGTTGGCAGACTCGTCGAAGAGTGGCTGCCACTTGTCGATAACCGCGGTCACCGCTGGATCCGCCGGGATCGTGGACTGGTCCACGACATGATTGGTCGCCGTGCTCAGATCACGTCGAATGTCCTGCGTGCGCCTGTCGAGCACGAGGTTGAACTCCGAGACGACCCTGCCGTACGAGTAGGCGCTCGTGACGATGCGGGGCTTGCCTGCAGCATCGGGGAGCACGCAGTTGTATGGCAAGTGGGTATGACCCGTGATGAGAACGTCGATCTCGGGTGACAACGCATCGTTGATCGCGACGATCGGACCGGAGATGTTCTCGCAGGAATCGACCTCACCCGGAGCGGGATTCTGCGATCCGCCTTCGTGCAACAGCACGACGATCGCCTTGACTCCCCGTCTTCTCAGGATCGGCACGAGGGCGTTGGCCGTCTCAGCCTCATCGAGGAAGTCCCAGCCGACGATACCTTCGGCTGCAACGAGCGTTGAGGTGGCTTCGAGCGTCATGCCGATGAAGGCGACCTTCACGCCCTTGAACTTCTTGATCGCGAATGGCGGCAGTGGCGTCTTGCCGGTCGTTTCGTTCACGGTGTTGGCTGCGAGCCACTTGAAGTCGGCACCCGCGTACGGGAAATCCTCGAAGTAGCAGCCATCGACGGGGTGGCATCCACCCCTCTGCATACGCTTCAACTCGATGACACCCTCATCGAACTCGTGGTTCCCAACACTCGAGATGTCGAGGCCCATCGCGTTGAGCGATTCGACCGATGGCTCATCGTGGAACAGGCCTGAGAACGCTGTGGACCCCCCGATGAGGTCTCCTGCAGCGACGGTCACGCTGAATCTGTTCCCATTTCGCAGTTGAGCGAGCATGGACGAGAGATACTCGCCCCCGCCAGCTTCAACCCCACCGACCGTGCCGTTGCCTGTCGACTCGAGGTGTCCGTGATAGTCGTTGAACGCAAGCAGTTGCACATCTACAAGTTGCCTCGGTGGGTCCCGCCTCGTGGCTGAAGCCGAACTCGCAACGATGGCCAGCGAGGCCATGATCATCGCCAATACTGCCACGAGAACCAGGACGCGACGGCGCGTCTGGCGGCGTGAGCCACCCGTCGGCATGTATTCAGAGTGCGTAGACATATGTGTCCTCCTAGATAAATCCAAAGTCGCGTACTTAGGATTTATCTATTTGTATCACATTTCACCGCCGAATGCTCTGGACACGCGAACAAAACCTGAACAACACGCCGAGGGTCTCGCCGACGTCGAGACGATCAGCCGATTCCACGGTGGTCGGCAGCGACTGAACCCTCGCCGGCCAAACGACGCCTGCCTGCCCGACATCGAACCGCTACACGCCTGCTCCTACGTGGTCGGGTTCGGATGTCACATCGGACTCCATCTCTGGCTCAGGGAGACCTGCCTCGCCTTCGATGTCGATAGTCGGCAAGATACGATCCAGCCAACCTGGGAGCCACCAGTTCGCGTCGCCCATCAGCTTCATCGATGCGGGCACCAGGATCATACGAACGATGGTGGCGTCGACGAAGATCGCCGTGGCCAGGCCCAGGCCGAACATCTTGATCGTAGGGTCCTCGCCAAGCACGAATCCGAGGAACACGGCGATCATGATCAGCGCAGCGGACGTGATCACCCGCGCTGTCGTTGCGATCCCGTGGATCACCGAAGCATCGTTGTCTCCCGTGACGAGATACTCCTCCCTGACACGTGACAGCAGGAACACCTCGTAGTCCATCGACAACCCGAACAGGATGGCGAACATGAACAAGGGGATGAACGAGACGATGGGGACCGTCGACTCCAGGCCGATCAGACCCTTCCCCCACCCCCACTGGAACACCATGACGAGCACTCCGTATGCGGCACCGATGCTCAGGAGGTTCAACAATGCCGCCTTCAACGGCACAAGGAGCGAACGGAACAGGAAGGTCAGCAGGACGAACGACAGGAGGATCACCGCAGCGATGAACGCCGGCAAGCGATCGTTCACCTGGTCCCCGATGTCCGCAAACGTCGCCGCGGCGCCGCCGACGTGTGCCCTCGCCAGGCTCTCATCGAGAACGGGAGGGAACACATCGGCCCTCAATCGCTTGATCGTGTCGAGCGTCGCATCGTCCTGGGGCGCCGTCGTCGGGAACGCAAGCAACGTCGCAACCCCCGCATCACTGTTGACATCGGGGCCTACGACGGCGGCGATTCCCTCGTCCGCGCCGATCGCACTGGCGAGTGGGCCGAGAACATCCGGGTCACCAGCGATATCGACGGCGATGACCAGAGGGCCGTTGATGCCTGGGCCGAACCCTTCGGCGACAAGATCGTAAGCAAGACGCTCGGTACGGGACTCCGGCAGAGTCCCCTCGTCTGGGAAACCGAGCCGAAGCGACAGCAACGGCGCAGCGAGCAGCAGCAGGAAGGCCGTCGTGCCGATCGTGTACGCCCATGCGTTGCCGGTGACGTGGGCGCCCCAGCGCTTCCACCGCACACTCACCGTACCGACACCGGTCTTGCTGGCTCTGTGGATCCCGAGGCGATTGATCCAGTGCCCGGAAAGGCCGAGGAACGCCGGGAGTAACGTGACCGATGCAACGACCATGATCAAGACGACGAGCGAGATCGCAATGCCTGCCGCGGTGATAGCAGGCACACCGGCCACGACGAGGCCGAGGATGGCGATCACGACGGTACCGCCTGCGAAGATCACGGCTTGACCGGACGTCGCGACGGCCCGCCCCGCCGATTCCTCCACGGTCATCCCCCGCGCAAGGAACTCGCGGTGCCGGGTAACGAGAAAGAGCGCATAGTCGATGCCGACGCCGAGTCCGATCATGGCTGCCAGCTGAGGAGCCCAGCTTGGAACGTCGATGAGATACGTGATGAGCGACATGGAGCTGATGCCGACCGCGAGGCCGAAAAGGGCCATTCCGATCGGGAGACCCATCGCGATGACCGAGCCGAACGCGATGAGCAGGATGACCACAGCGGCGATCAATCCGATCATCTCGCTGGCACTGGTTTCGGCTTCCTCGAACGAGAAGAACAGGTCACCGTTCATTTCGATCTGGATGGGTGAACCCTCGGCGACTCCGGAGCCGAGCGCTTTGAGGTTCTCCAGGTCCTCGACGTTGAGATCTTCGACGATCGGGTACTGGACGCGAATGAGGGCGATCCTGCCATCGGGAGAAACCGCTCCGCTCATCACCGCCGCCTCGGGTCCTATCTCAAGGGCACCGGCCGTGTCGGTCGTCCCGAGTACCTTCGGGAGTTCAGCGACCGAAGCCTGGATCTCAACCAGGGCTGCGCGTGCTTCGGGTGAGTCGAAGAACGAGCGACCGTCGAGCGCGGTCACCACCACCTGTGCAGTCAACCCCGCGGAGTCCGACCGTGCAGCAGTGAGGAGTTCGGTGGCCTGCTGTGAGTCGAGACCGGGTACCTCGAAGGTGTCCTCGAGTTCCTGACCGAAGACGCCTGCGGCGCCGATCACGAGCACAGATACGAGTAGCCACACACCGATCACAGTCCACGGACGCCGCGCGGCGAATCGTCCCAGTCGGTACAGGGACCGTGACATCGTGGTTCGTTCGGCGCCATCGCGCCCTTTCGCTCGTCGGTTCATCGGGGCCCCCTCGTCGGTAGTGGTGATGGATTCCATCGTGCCGGAAGAGGGCTGATCGCACATCGGGCGAATGGCCCGGATTCACCTGGCCGAATGAGGGACAGAGGAACTGGCCTTTCGGCTGATGCGGGTGCGGGGGCACGGTCTCTAGCATGGACCCGGATGCGTCACGTCATACGATCGTTGCTTGCCGAACCCCGCGTCCCGAATCCGCCTGTGCGGGTGTGGCGGGACTGGGCACTTATCTCCGTGCTGATACCGGCTGCGGTTCTCGAAGCGATACTGCGGCCCGACGTTGTGTGGCGGCCGTTCGCGTTCATACTCGGTGTGGGGTTGATGTTCACCGTGTTATGGCGACGCACACATCCCCTTGCTGTGGTCGGCATCACCTTCGGCGCCATGACCGTCGCGAGTGTTGCCGGAGTCGTTACCGGCGCGGGAGAGGTCGGGCTGTACTCGTCCGTGTTCGTTGCAATTCTCCCCTATGCGCTGTTTCGTTGGGCCTCCGGGCGCGATGCCGCAGCAGGGTTGGCGATCATCGCGGGAGCAGCGGTCATCAACAGCGTGGTCGCAGCCCTCGAGGGTTCCACGAGCAGCGTGATTCTCGAGCCGTTGATCGGCAGCGCACTGTTCCTGGTTCTGCCGGCGGCGCTTGGTGCTCTGGTCCGTTACGAGGTCAAGGCCAGGGTCGGCCAGATAGACCAGGCCAAGCTCCGCGAGCGTGAGCAACTGGCACGCGAACTCCACGACACCGTCGCCCACCATGTCTCTGCCATCGTGATCCAGGCCCAGGCCGGCTACACCGTGGCTGGTACCGACCCCGATGCCGCTACCGACGCCCTTGTCCTCATAGAGGAAGAGGCATCGCGTACGCTCGCCGAGATGCGGGTCATGGTGGGTGCCCTGCGCGAGGACGAGACCCCGGACCTTGCCCCACAACGTGGTGTGGCCGACATCGAGCGCCTCGCCCGCAACGCTGGCGAGGCGCCGAGTATCAACGTAGAACTGTCTGGGGAACTCACTGATCTCGCGCCATCGCTCGACGCCGCGATCTATCGCCTTGCCCAGGAGTCGATCACGAACGCTGTACGGCACGCCAGACACGCCACCCGCATCGATGTTTCGGTGACGGCCGATGACGACATCGTGCATCTGATCGTCCGCGACGATGGCGATACGGCTTCGACCGGTCGGAACCCCGCTGGTTACGGGCTTGTGGGCATGAGCGAACGAACCTCGCTTCTCGGCGGCACCCTCGACGCCGGCCCGAACGCAGACAACCGTGGTTGGACCGTCAACGCCGTACTCCCGAAGAGCGAGTCTCGAACGTGACCATCCGTGTCCTCATCGCGGACGATCAGGGGCTGATCCGTGCAGGCCTCACGACGATCCTCGACGCCCAACCCGATATCGAGGTTGTCGGCGAGGCGGTCGACGGACGCCAAGCCGTCGCGCTCGCCCGTGATCTGCGGCCCGACGTATGTCTGTTCGATATCCGCATGCCGGAGATGGACGGCCTCGAGGCCACCCGGGTACTCGCCGGGCCCGGGGTCGACGATCCGATGGCGATCGTCATCATCACCACCTTCGACCTCGACGAGTACGTCCACGGCGCACTCAAAGCAGGTGCGCGCGGCTTCCTGCTCAAGGACGCCGGTCCCGAACTTCTCGTACAGGCGATCCACGCGGCCGCAAACGGAGATGCACTCATCGCCCCCAGTGTCACCGCCAGGCTCCTATCGACGTTCGCCCGCACCGCAGGCCAACCCGTGCCCGTTCAGCCGAACTGGCCTTTGACCGACCGCGAGGAAGAAGTCCTGCTCACCGTTGCCCAGGGCCGCACCAACGCCGAGATCGCAGACGAGTTGTACATCAGCCTGAGCACCGTCAAAGCCCACCTCTCGAGCCTCATGACCAAACTCGAAGCACGCAACAGAGTGGAACTCGCGATGTGGGCACACGAGACCGGCCGCGTGTGAACGTTGCGATCAACGGGCGGCTCTCTCCCGGGCCTTGGCGGGGGAGATGGGCCGAGGAACGAGGGTCAGAGGGGGTCCTGAGAACGGCGATCCGCGGACGAGCATCTGCCTATCCGCTAGACCCCTTCCCAGGAGCATCCTTGACTTCTATGGGCACGCCGCTGATTTCGATGCGATATTGAAGGTCGAATCTTGTATCCACCCCGACTTGCCTGACACGGTGATCAGAAACCAGCGCTGGTCCCTCGATACGAAAGTGGTGGTCTCTTCTGCCTCGACTGGATACGTTCCAGGGGCCACTCTCAGGATCGTCTGGCTGAAGGTGTCGGGTAGTGAGAGAAGGTCCACGAGTGGATTCGCTACGACGATGGTGCACCCGACCGCCGAAGCCGTCGGAGTGACAGCCTCGTCAACACCCGACGTCACAGGTGGGGGGACGATCGCGACAGTGGGTGTGGTGGTTGACAGAGTGACAACTGTGGTACCTGGCAGGGCAGCGACGTCGGTCGTAGCCGTGGTCGAGGTGTCATCCCCACCGATCAGTCCCGCCGCGACAAGCGCAAGCACAAGAGCGGTTATCGCGGCGATGAGACCGGTGATGACCTTGACAAGTGAGGTAGCACCATCGAAGAACGCTGATAGCTTCTTCCACAGACCCTCGGGACTCTCCCCTTCGTTCTGCGGCTTGCTGCCTTCAGTCGGCGTATCGCTACCCATCACAGCCCCCAAACCGATCGCTTAGACGAACAGTAGCCGAGTTCAGCGAAGGTCCATGTGCTCGACCCGACATCGAAGGATCTCGAGAGCACAGCAACTCCGGTTCTTCAAGGGCTGACGGTGGTTTCAAGTGATGTGGGTGACACCGCTTGGCCAGCGCGTGGGTCAGGTTGGGCGAGATCCGTAGTCGCCGAACGAATCGTCGCGTTCTCGCACGGCGTCGCGCCACCCACTATTCCAGTTTCCCCTACTTGGAGCTTCCCTAAGCGAAGGTATTCGGATAACCTTTGCTTAACGGTGTAGGAGCCGAAGGATGGGCGAGTACGTACGGAAACGATGGGAGCCTCGATTCGAGGGGATGACCCGTCGCGACCGGGGAGGCTGCAGCTACGACGCCTACCTCCCCGATCCCCTCGCCGGATGGAACCTCACCCTGCCCGGCGACCTGGCAGCGGACATCGCGGACGCCGAGACCGCAATCCGGGACCTGAACG